>JALXER010000231.1 GCA_027069385.1 Paracoccaceae bacterium | reverse complement strand
CTGGTTCGGCCTCTTGCTCATCCGCCATTTCTGATTCCCACAGGCTTGCTAATTTTCTTCATTTAATCTGCTTCTGGCTAACCAATTGTTAAATCTGTTTGCCCAAAGTCATTTTTATTGCAACCGGCGCCAAATGGCTGAGTCGGGGGCAAACTGGAACAGAATGTGACCGGAAAGCAGATATATGTGGAATAACCTCGATCCTAGAAAACGGTTGGTCTTTGGCCTGGCACTGGTGGCGGCGGTCATGGCGGTGTTCGGGCTGGTGCGCGTGGCAACCACGCCGTCAATGGCGCTGCTTTATGCGGGGCTTGATGCCTCCAGCGCGGGTGAGGTCATCACCTCGCTTGAACAGCGCGGATTGCGTTTTGACGTGCGCGGCGATGCGATTTATGTCGAGGCGGCCGAGCGTGATCAGGCCCGCCTTTCACTGGCTGGCGAGGGCTTGCCCGCCTCGGGAATTGCGGGGTACGAGTTGCTGGACGGGCTGTCCGGTTTCGGTACCACTTCGCAAATGTTCGACGCCACCTATTGGCGCGCCAAAGAGGGCGAGCTGGCGCGAACGCTGGTGGCATCGCCGATGATCAGATCGGCGCGGGTCCATATTGCCAACGGGGCTGACCGGCCCTTTGATCGCAGCATTACCCCGACCGCATCGGTAACGCTGGGGGCGAAAAACGGTGCAATTCCGGCCAGCTTTGCCGAATCAGCGCGGTTTATGGTGGCGGCGGCGGTTAACGGGTTGTTGCCGGAAAACGTGACGGTCATCGATGCGGATCAGGGGGTTGTCATGTTGACGGGCGACCAGACCGGCGGGGCACCGGGTGCCGGTGGCACGGATGACCGGGCTGAATCCATGCGCCACAATATGGAACGGCTGCTGGCTGCCCGGGTCGGCGCAGGCAACGCCATCGTCGAGGTCAATATCGACGTCGAAACCCAAAGCGAAACCGTAACCCAGCGGTTGCTCGACCCGCAAAGCAAGGTTCAGGTTTCCACCGAATCCGAAAGCCAGACAGACAATTCAAACGGTTCGCCCAGTGGCGCGATTACCGTGGCCAGCAATCTGCCCGACGGTGATACCGGCAGCGGTGGCGGGCAGCAATCGCGCAACCAGAACTCCACCCGCGAACAGGTAAACTACGATTTTTCCGAAACCGTGCGCGAAACCGTACGCGGTGCGGGGGAAATCAAACGCATTACCGCGGCGGTGCTGGTCAACGGGATCAGCACGGTGGATGACACCGGTCAAACCGTCTGGGCGCCCCGCCCCGAGGCCGAAATGACCGCGCTGCGCGAGTTGGTGCAATCGGCCATCGGCTTTGACCCGGATCGTGGTGACGTGGTGACATTGCAATCGATGCAACTGTCGCAACCGCCCGAACTGGGTACGCTGGTCGATGAAAGCCCGGGGTTTCTGAGCAACAACGCCATGACCCTGATCCAGCTGGGCGTTTTGGCCCTTGTTTCGATCGTTCTGGGCCTGTTCGTGCTGCGTCCCTTACTGGCCACCAAACCGCAACTGCCGCCATTGGCACCGGATACCCCGAACTTGCCCGACGGGGCCGCGACAGCGCTGCTTTCCCCGCCCGAAGATACGGCAAATGCGCCCCCCGCGCTTACCCATGAAGGCGGGCCAAGTGCAGCCGATATGCTGCGCACCGCTATTTCGGAACGCTCGGTTGAAACAAACCGGCTGTTGAAAAACTGGATCGAAACCCCCGATAACTCAGAGGAGGTACCCGCCTGATGGGCGCTTTGAAACTGGAATGCTTTACCAATGACAGCACGCCGATTTCGGCGGGCGCACCGGTTTTGCAGGATTTTGATGCAATCCGCAAACAGGCCTTCGAGGAAGGGGTGCGTTCAGGCGCCAGCGCGGCAAGCGCGGCGTTCGAGGCGCAAAAGCTGCGCACCCTGGCCCCCATTCTGGAAGGGCTGAACGACCTGGCCTTTGCGCAGGGCGAAGCCCGCCATGCCATGCTGCAAAGCATCCGCCCGCTGATCGAAGCCATGATTGCCACCATCCTGCCCCGGGCCGCCAAGGCCGGACTGGCCGCCGAGGTTTCGGCGCTGGTCAAGGACGCGGCCAGCAAAATCAGCGATACCCATGTGGTGATTACCGTTGCCCAAAGCGCCTTGGACGCCGTGCAAAAATCCCTTGGCGAATGCGAAGCCACATTTACCCTGTCGGGCGATCCCGACATGGACGAACTGAGCGCCCGCGTCGCGTGGGATTCGGGGCTGGACCGGATCGATCTGTCCGGTGCCATTTCCCGGATCAACGACGCCGTAACACAGTTTTATGCAATCCCTGACGACTTACTTAACACCGGAAGCACCCCATGATCGACACCCCTATGCCCGAGCCCGATATCCTCGAACCCGAAACCGCCGAATCCGGCCTGAAAAACAACGCTTTTCTGGGGGTCTCTGTTGAACTGACCATCTCGGTTGGCAAGGCAAAACCCAAGATTGCCGAACTGCTGAACCTGAATCGGGGCGTGGTTATTCCACTGGACAGCCGCATCGACGATCCGGTCGAAATCTTTATCGGAGAAAAGCTGATTGCCCGTGGCGAGTTGCAGGAAATGGAAGATCAGGACGGCAAGCTGGGCGTCTATCTGACCGAAGTGGTTGACATGCGCAATGGCTTCTAAACCCGTTTCCCGCCTGGCCCTTGGCCTGCTCCTGCTGGCCGCGCTGATGATCATCGGCGGGCCGGCGGCGGCGCAATCGATGCAACTGGAACTGGGCGACGGCGCATTGTCCCTGCAATCCATCCAGCTGTTTGTGCTGCTGACATTGCTAAGCCTTGCGCCGGGCATTGCCATGATGATCACTTGTTTTCCGTTTATGGTGATTGTGCTGTCGATCCTGCGTCAGGCGGTCGGCGTGCAACAGGCTCCGCCCAATATGATGATCGTGTCGCTGGCGCTGTTTTTGACCTGGTTTGTCATGGCTCCGGTGTTCAATCAGGCCTGGGATGACGGGGTTCAGCCGCTTTTGGCCGAGCAGATCGATACCCAAACCGCCTTTGACCGGACGCTGGCGCCGTTTCGCACATTCATGAACGGCCGAGTGCAGCCCGAGGTCATTGACCTGCTGGTTCAATCGGCCCCCTCACAAAATATCCAGCCCGATCAGGAACTGCCGCTAAGCGTTCTTGTGCCCTCTTTCCTGCTAAGCGAGATCCAGCGCGGATTCGAGATCGGCTTTCTTATTTTCCTGCCGTTTCTGGTAATCGATCTGGTGATCGCGGCGGTGCTGATGTCCATGGGGATGATGATGGTGCCCCCGGCGGTAGTATCCCTGCCGTTCAAACTGGCATTCTTCGTTATCGCCGATGGCTGGTCAATGATCGCGGGCGCGCTGGTACGCAGTTACGGCTAGGGCGCTAATCCGTTCATCCGGATCGAACCGGTGGTGGTTAATCCAGACCACCACCGGTTTTATTGCACGATAAACTCGGCGTGCAGAGCTCCGGCGGCTTTGATCGCCTTCAGGATATCGATCATATTATGCGGCGAGACCCCCAGCGCGTTCAGCCCTTCGATCACTTCGGGCAGGGTTACCGCGCTTTCAACCAGCGCCAGCCCGCCCTGCCCCTGATCGATAGAGGCCTGGGTCCGCGGCACCACGATCGGCGCGCCGCCCACCGAGAACGGGTTGGGTTCTACCACCATCGGCTCCTCTTTGACACGCAGGGTCAGGCCGCCTTGCGAAACGGCAACCTCGGAGATCCGCACATCGGCCCCCAGCACGATCGTGCCCGAGCGCTGATCAACCACAACGCGGGCGCGCTGTTCGGGGGCAACTTCGATGTTTTCAAGCAAGGCAATCAGATGCGCGGGCGAAGGGGCGCTGGTCAGGGACAGGTCCAGATCAACCGTGCCCGAATCCTGCATGCGTGCAATCGGCAGGCCGAACCGGTCATTGATGGCCTGTTCAATACGTGCGGCCGTGGTGAAATCGGGGTCGCGCAGCGCCAGCCGCATCCGGGTCATGGTGCTGAAATCAAAACTGATCTCGCGTTCGACCCGTGCTCCGGCGGGTATAACCCCGGCGGTGGGTACGCCTTGGGTAACAGTGGATCCGTCCCCTTCAACCGAGACCCCGCCAGCAATAACCGAGCCTTGCGCCACCGCATAGATCTGCCCGTCCGCCGCGTTGAGCGGGGTCATGATCAGGGTGCCGCCAAGTAGGCTCTTGGCATCGCCGATGGTGGAAACGGATATATCTATGCGCCCGCCGGCCCGCGCAAATGGCGGCAGGGCGGCGGTGACCAGCACCGCCGCGACGTTTTTGGTCCGGAACTGCTCGCCAGTAACGTTGATACCAAGACGTTCGAGCAGATTGGTCATTGCCTCTTCGGTAAACGGAGAATTGCGCAAGCCGTCGCCGGTGCCGTTCAGCCCGACCACCAGACCGTACCCGACCAGATCATTGCCACGAACCCCGTCGATCTCGACCAGATCCTTGATCTTGGCCTGTCCGGCCCAGGCCATGGGGGCCGGTGTTGAAATCAGAATTGCCGCGCTGATCATCAGCGCTGAAAGGGTCTTTTTCACGTTCACCTCAAGTAGTTTTGCAACCGCATGCCCGACAGGCGCGAGGTCATCATATAGACCGCCTCCATCTGACCTTCCAAGGCTTTGAACCGCGTTGCTGCCTCGTATGGGTCGGCGGCAACGATGGCGTTGCGATTGATTTCAAAAGTGTTTTTTTGCGCGGCGTTTTGCGCGCTGGCCAGATCGAGCTGTTCCTCCACATGGCCCAGCCCCTCGCGGATATCAACCATCCCGTCCACCGCAGCGATAGAGGTGTTCGCGGCCTCGCGCAGAATAACCATTCCGTCCAGATCGGTGCCGCCATGGTCGCCATTGGCGGCCACTGCTGCCAGCGCCACCGATTGCAGAGCGGCGCGAATCCCGTCGGTATCGGCGCGCACCGCATAGGTCACCACGTCACCCGGTGCGGTTTCAACGCCAGCGGCATCCAGCAGGCTGCCCTGAAAGGCCGAGGTGGCAAAGCCACCGGCGGGATCGTTGAAATAGTCGTCAATGGCGGTAATCACGCTGACCGCATCGGGGGCCGCCGCGGTCAATGCGCTGATTTGCGCATACATGGCATCGCCGTCAATCAGAGCGGGGCGATCGGCCGCCGCACCGGCAAACAGCGATTGCCCCGCATATTGGCTGTTCAGCGAGGCCACCATCGCGTTAAAGTCGCTACGCGCCGAATTTGCGGTTGCAAAGGCAAGATGCCGATCCTCCAGATCGACGGCGGCCAGCAGGTCCACGCCGTATTGCGCGGTGCGCGACTGGATGGATTGCAGGTGCAACTGGCTTGCCGCTGCTTTGGCCGAGGCCGTCGTGATGGCCCCTGCGCGCTGCGACAACCGGCCCAGCGTTTTTTCAAGCGCGAATAGTGGCGAAAGGTCGCCATGGGTGGCCCCGACCAAATCGGCCTTTTTGCCACTGGCCACCTCGTATCCGGTGTCGTTCATTTCGGATCGGGTGCTGGTGCCAAACCGCTGCATGCGCAGCATAGAGGATAGGTCGGAAAGTCCGGTCGCGTACATGTTACATCTCCAACAGGGTTTGCATTAATCCGTCAATGGTCGAGATCACCTTTGCATTGGCGCCATAAGCCTGTTCAACCATCAGCAATTGCTGCATTTCATAATCGGTATCGACACCGGTCGAGGACAACTCGCTTTCGCGCAGAATGCTGAACTGGCCGGAGTGATAGACGGTCTGGCCTTCCTCGGCGCTGGCAAGACTGGTGGCTAGGCTGCTGATCCCTTCGGCCATACCGGTTGCGGAAACCATATTGCCAAGACCGGTGGCGGCCGAAGGCACCCGCGCGGTGGTCATGGTATCTACCATGCGGCGCAGTTGGGTATCGTCGCCCGTCGGCCCCGGCGCAACCGCGCCAATACCGTCGCGCAACCGCCAAAGGTCGCCCCCCTGCGCGGGATCCACCGCCGCATTGATCGATATCCGCCCCGCAAGGCCCAGCTCGTCAACCGGTGCAAAGGCGGCGCCCGCGTCGGTAAACAGCCCCGCATCCCCGGGGGCCAGCGACGGGTCAACCGTGACATCCTGAAACCGCTCGACCAGATCGCGCGCCATGGCGTCGATCCGTGCGTTGAATTCCGGCGCAATTACATCGCGCACCTGAAAAGTGGCCGACAAAGAGCCGCCATCCAGCATCCCCGTGCCATCGCGCATCGGCATGGGCCGCCCGTTCAGGGTAATGCCTGACAGCGCGCCCGAAGCCAGCGTCATGTCATGGGTAATCACCGGCGTGGGGGTGAATTCCATCAGTTGCGCCGAGCCTTCCAGCAGGGTTGCGCCGTTTTTGGCATAGATCGCCAAAGTGCCGTGATCGCGCGGCACGGTTTTAATCGGAATAATGCTTGAAATCTGGTCGATCAGGCGTTTGCGCTCATCCTCCAGCGCGGCAGTATCGGCCGAACCGCCACGGATGCGAATAGCGTTATTGACCGCCTCGATCTGTTTCAGCGCCGAATTTACCGACTGCACCTGTTGGGCGATAGAGGCGTCTGCCTCCATCCTGACCGCGCTGGTCTGGGTGGAAATGCTGTTGATCCCGGCAGCCAGACCAGATGCCCTGGCCAGCACATTTTGCTGGGCCGGAACCGAGTGGGGCGCGTCGGCAGCGCCGCGCAGGCTGTTTTCGAAAGCCAGCATTTTAGAGCTGATCGCGCCGGTATCACCGGGCAGGCCCAGCAATTCACCCAACCGCACCAAGGCATCCGAGCGGGTCTGGCTGTGGCCCAGTTCGGCACCGCTGGCGCGACGGGTCGCGGTGGCCAATGCGTCCACGGCGCGGCTGACGGTTTCGACCCGCACCCCCATGCCCTGCCCGTTGGCAATGCGTTGCGCGGTGGTGACCGATCGGCGAGCATAGCCCTCGTTCATCGCGTTGGCGACGTTGTCGGACACGGTTTCAGCAGTTCGCGAAACGGTGGTCAGCCCGGAATAGGCGCTGGATAATGCGGTTGATAAGCTCATTGTTCCCCCCTCCTTTTAAGGGGCGTTAGCCCTAACGTTTGATATTTGTGGTTTCTTGCAACATCTCGTCCACGGTCTGGATGATCTTTGCGTTGGATGAATAGGCGCGCTGGGTCTGGATCAGCGCGGTCAGTTCACCGGCGATATCTGTGGTGGATTCCTCGCGCGCATAGCCGATGGTTGCACCGGTTGGCCCCGACCCCGCATCCCACAGGAAAAAGTCGCCGCTTTCGCGGGTCACGCTATAGGTTTGCGACGGCAGGGCCTCTAACGCGTTGGGGTTGGCCACATCGGCCAGCGGCACCCGATAAATCACCTTGGAAAATCCGGTGTCGTAATTGGCGGATACCAGCCCGTTCTCGTCGATCTCCATCCCGATCACGTTGCCGGTTGCCGCACCGTTCTTGGTCAGGCTGATCGGCGCAAAAGACGATGAAAGCTGGGTCATACGGTTGTTGGAACCAAGCGTGCCAATGTCGATATCGATCACCCCGCGGTCGAATGTCGGGTTGATAGTACCCGTAGCCGGATCATAGACACCGCCAAAAACCGGCACGACGCTTAGCAGCGAACCGCCACCGCCGGTGGTATCGTCAAACACCACGGTAAATTCGGCAATCGGGGCCGGACCGGTGGCGGAATCGACGATTTCCATGGTCCAGGTATTGGACTGCCCGGCAACGGGAACGGTCGGGGTAAAGACGGCCGTCATCGATTTGGTGGTGCCCAGATTGTCAAAATATTCGACCGTCAGTTCGAACGGATCCCCCGATCCACCGGCAGCCGTAGCCGAGGCGGGCAGGTTGATTCCCAGACCGATTTCGGTGGTCGGATTGGCGGCAAACTGGTTATGGGTGATGTCCACCGGCTCCAGCCCCGCCGAGCTGTCGCGCGGAAAGGCCGGAAAATCACCGTTGGGGTCGGCAGGCCAGCCTAGCAGTACCAGCCCGCTTTGCGAGGTCATAATGCCGTTTGAATCAGGGCGGAACGATCCGGTAGTTGTCAGACGCAACGGCAATTCGGCCGCGGTATTCGCCAGGGCGGCCCGTGGCGTCACCGGCAAAAACCCGCGCCCGCCAATGGCAATATCCATCGGGTTTGCCGTGGTGGTCAGCGACCCCTGCGTGGTAATTTCGCGAAACGACGACACCCGCGCCCCGCCCGCCACATAAGAACCGGCGCGGCTGCCAAGGGTCATGGCGGTGAAATCCGCATCGACGCGTTTATAGCCATAGGTCTTTGAATTGGCGATATTATCGGCAATCGTTGCCAGCTTGCTCGCATTGACCATTAGCCCGGAGACTCCGGCATTCATCGAGGAG
This sequence comes from Paracoccaceae bacterium, assembly GCA_027069385.1. Taxonomy (GTDB): domain Bacteria; phylum Pseudomonadota; class Alphaproteobacteria; order Rhodobacterales; family Rhodobacteraceae; genus UBA3077. The sequence continues at coordinate 8,683 of JALXER010000231.1, read as the reverse complement.
GAAATCGTCATCGCTAACCCTTTTCGCGCAGTTGACACAGTTGGTTTGAACCAAGCATCGCGCTTTCAGGGTTAAGATGACGCTAACAAACAAAATTGTATGTATTTTCCATTCTAGCGGTCTTTGCGCAGCAAGGTGATCACCAATCGCCGGTTACGATAGGACGGCGCACCATCGCCCACAGGCTGGCGGTCGGATACGCCGGTCATGCGCTCGAACCGTGTAGAAACAATGCCTTCCTCTATCATGATGGCGCTGGAAATCAGCGCCCGCCCGCCGGTCAGGGCAAACCCGTCAGCGTTGGAGCCGCCCTCGGGCACCGAATCCACATGTCCGGTCAGGGCAATTTTATTGGTTACCGCCGACAGCACCCGCGAGATCATTTCCAGCAACGCGAACATTTTGGGCGTCGGCTGGTTGGTCCCCGGTTCGAAAAGCGGCGAATCCGGCAGGTCGAACACCTCTATCAACAGGCCCTCGTCGGTGATTCGCGTAGAGACATGCTGCAAAAGCGGATCTTCGACCCAGCTTTCACCGCTATTGCCGCGAAACATGTTTTCGACCTCGGCAAGCTGGGCGTCGGCGGCGTCGCCTCCGGCGGCGGATGTGCCCGTAGAGCCATCCTCGCCGGTGCGATCCTCGGCAAGCTCGCCGACCGTGCCGCTTTCGACATCGGTCAGGGTATCTTCGGAAAAGGTGGTTTCGCCCCCGAACATCCCGTCACCGCCCCCGGCCGAGGCAAATATCGGCACCCCGGGGTTGAAATACTTGGCAATGCCTTTGCGTTGCTCCTCGGTGGTGGCGTTCAGCAGCCACATCAGCAGGAAAAACGCCATCATTGCGGTCACGAAATCCGCATAGGCCACTTTCCACGCGCCGCCGTGATGTCCGGCGGCATTGATTACCTTTTTCTTGATGATTATCGGCCTAAGGCCTTCATCCCCATTCGCAGCCATGTCGGCCCCCTTCAAACTCCACTTCCCACAGGCACCATACGCGCACAGGTCTTACCGATAGGTTAGCGCCACGCGGTTTTTTGGCTTGACCCGCAACCATTCGCGGGACTAGGCACCGGTATGACCCAGAATATCCTGGCCCTGACCATGGGCGACCCTGCGGGCATCGGCCCCGAAATTACGCTAAAGGCCCTGGCGGCACAGCCACGGGACTCGGTTTTCGTGGTGTGTGGTGATCTGGCGGTCATACGCGCGGCCATGGGCAATCTGGACCTGCCGGTTCGCGTGATCGACGCTCCCAAAGGCGCGCTGCCCAACCATGTCAACCTGATCGAAACCTCGTTTATCGGCAAACCGCAGACCGGCGCGGTGTCGGCCATGGCAGGCAAAGCGGCGTTCGACGCGATCGACCGCGCGATTGCGCTGGCGCTGACCGGACAGGTTGCGGGCATCGTTACAGCGCCGATCCACAAGGAATCGCTGGCGGCGGCGGGGCACAGCTATCCGGGGCATACCGAGATTCTGGCCGACAAGGCGGGGGCGGATGTGGCGATGATGCTGGTCAATGATCAGGTGCGCACGGTTCTGGTGACGATTCACATGGCGCTGCGCGACGCGATCAACGCGGCCGGTTTCGATGCGCAATGCGCCGCGATCCGGCTGGCCCATTCGGGCACCCGCGCGCTGGGAATCGCCGAACCGCGCATCGCGGTGGCGGGCCTGAACCCCCATGCCGGCGAGGGCGGGCGCTTTGGCGACGAGGAAATCACCATCATTTCCCCCGCGATCAAGGCCTGTCGTGCCCAAGGCATCAACGTCACCGGCCCATGGCCCGGCGACACCGTGTTCATGGAGGCCCGACAAGGCCGGTTTGACGTGGTGGTCGCGCAATATCACGATCAGGGGCTGATCCCGATCAAGTATATGGGGCTGGAAACCGGGGTTAACCTGACGCTCGGCCTGCCCTTTGTGCGCACCAGCCCCGACCACGGCACCGCGTTCGATATTGCCGGTCAAGGCATGGCCGACCCGTCGAGCATGCTTTCAGCCATCAAACTGGCGCAACAACTGGTTGCAGAAAAAACTGCCAACCCGGCTTGAACTGCCCTGCCCGCGCTGATACATGCAGCGCAATGCTGCTGTAGCTCAGCTGGTAGAGCACGTCATTCGTAATGATGGGGTCGGAGGTTCGAGTCCTCTCAGCAGCACCACGATGGGTCTCGCGGGGCAAAGCGTATCCCTGCCGGATTTATGCGTGGCTCAATCAATCAGTACGTCGGGTTTGGCAAAGCGGTTAAGGGCATCGATATCGCCGATCGTCACTTTTTGCCCGTCAACTCTTACCGAATGGGCCCCAAGGCTTTTGAAGGCGCGTGACAGGTTTTCCGGCGTCATACCCAGATAAGAGGCAAGCCGGCGCTTTTCGATGGGCAGGGTAATGGTCAGCGTGTCGCCCTGCCGGTGATGCTGTTTAAGGATATAGTTCGCCAGCCGTTCCAGCGAGCTGCGCAGTTTCAGGTTCTTCATATTGCGGATCGTGGCGCGATAGCAGCGCGACAGCTCTACCACGATGGCCATGGCAAAGGCCGGATCGCGCTCGAACACCCAGCGCACGTCTTCGGATGGCAGCATGATCACCTCGGATTTGGACAAGGTGCGGGCCGACATCAGGTTGGGCGCATCCTTGATGGTCGCAGCCAGAATGAAGGTTGAGTTTTCATAAAGGGTGGTGATGGTCGTTTCGTTGCCCGCCCATGTGCTGAACAGCTCTACGCAACCTGAATGTACGATATGCAGAAAGTCCGCCGACTCCCCTTCGGTGATCAGTTCCATATTGGCCGGGAATGCCTGAAAATAGGCTCCGCGAGTCAATGTTGCAAAGGATTCATCCCCGATATCCGCAAAAAGCGGAATGTTACGAATCTCTTCAATACGTTGGATCGACATTTTCCCTCGCGCCTTGTGACTTGATAATTATCAAGCCTGCACGAGGGGAATGTCAATGGGGCTATTGCCTAAATCAGCGTTACGTCTTGTCGCATCGCCTGGCACGGGATGACATATCTCAATGTGCGAATATTTTTAACCCTTTTTTTCTGAAAATTGATATCGGTCAAGTTCTTACCCCTGTCGAGTCTGCCACCTACAAGCGTAATTATATTCCCGGACGAAAAACCGTCGGGGATTTCTTGGTAAGGAGGGACAGAGAAATGCATAATCTTGAAGGGGTCACCAAAACCGACCAGTACAGGGCACTGGGGCTTAGCACCCTTGCATTTACGGTTTGTTTTGCGGTCTGGACCATTTTTTCGATCATCGGGGTGAAGATCAAGCAGGATCTGGGCCTGAGCGAAACCCAGTTCGGCCTGCTGGTTGCAACGCCGGTGCTGACCGGGTCGCTTAGCCGTATCTTTCTGGGCGTCTGGACCGACCAGCTGGGCGGGCGCATCATGCTACCGCTGCAAATGCTGATCACCGCGATTTCGGTCTGGCTGCTTTCTTCGGTCCAGACTTACGCCGTGTTTCTGATGATCGCGCTGGGCCTTGGTCTGGCCGGTGGCTCTTTCATCATCGGGATTGCCTATGTCTCCCGCTGGTTCGAGGCCGAACGTCAGGGCACCGCGCTGGGGATTTTCGGGGCCGGTAACGTGGGCGCTGCGGTAACCAACTTTGCCGCACCGTTTCTGGTGGTCGCTCTGGGCTGGCAACAGACCGCGCGGATTTACGCCATCGTGCTGATCGTCATGGCCATTGCCTTCTACGTCTTTGCCAAGGAAGACCCGGTGCGCGTCGAGCAAAAGAAAACCGGTGCAAAACCCGTTTCGGCGCTCAAACAGCTTGAACCGCTGAAAAACATGCAGGTCTGGCGCTTTGCCACCTACTATTTCTTTGTGTTCGGTGCATTTGTGGCCTTCGCCTCGTTCCTGCCGCGCTACTATGTGGGCGCTTATGGCGTTGCGCTGACTTCGGCTGGGCTGTTTGCCGGGATGTACTCGCTGCCCGGCTCGGTGTTTCGTGCGCTTGGCGGCTGGATGGCCGATGTCTGGGGCGCGCGGTTTGTGATGTACCTGACCTTTGGCGTGTCGCTGATCGTGCTGTTTATCATGAGCTACCCCGAAACCAGTTATACCGTTCAGGGGATCCCGAACGAAGACGGCACCCCTCGCCTGATTGAATTCAGCTTTGGCGTACCGCTTTATGTCTTTGTCTTTCTGACCGTGGTCCTTGGCTTTGTGATGAGCCTTGGCAAGGCCGCCGTTTACAAACACATTCCGGTCTATTTTCCGCAGAATGTGGGCGCCGTTGGCGGGCTGGTCGGGATGATCGGCGGGCTTGGCGGCTTCGTTCTTCCGATCGCCTTTGGTATTCTGCTCGACCTTACCCACGTCTGGTCGGTGGTATTCATGTTGATGTTCCTGATCGTAGCGGTCAGCATGATCTGGATGCACCTTGCCATCCGCAAGATGGACAGGATCGCACATCCCGAACTGACCAAGAACACCCACCTTTCGGATGTTCCCCACTAAGCAACCCTTACCGGCGGGCCAGTCCGGCCCGCCCAAACCCAACCGAGGAGAGAACCTTTGGGAAAAGATTTAAGAAACTGGGACATTGAGGACGAAGGCTACTGGGCCTCGACCGGCAAGTCCATCGCAACACGCAACCTGTGGATTTCGATCCCGAGCCTGCTGGCCGGCTTTGCCGTCTGGCTTTATTGGGGTATTATCACGGTACAAATGATCAACCTCGGCTTTGCTTTTGAAAAATCGCAGCTGTTTACCCTTGGCGCGATTGCCGGCCTTACCGGGGCGACATTGCGTATTCCCTCGACCTTTTTTATCCGCATTGCGGGCGGGCGTAATACGATCTTTTTCACCACCGCTCTGCTGATGATCCCCGCCCTGGGCACCGGTCTTGCCCTAAGCGACCCGGACACCCCGCTCTGGCAGTTCCAGATTCTGGCCTTCCTTTCGGGGATCGGCGGCGGGAACTTCAGTTCCTCGATGTCCAACATCTCTTTCTTTTATCCCAAGAAAATCCAGGGCTATGCGCTGGGGATGAATGCGGGGCTTGGCAACTTTGGTGTGACCACCATGCAGATCGTCATTCCGCTGGTCATGACCTTTGCCCTGTTTGGCGGTGAAGGCCGCGAGTTGGTCAACACCTCGGGCACCCTGATCGGGAAAATTCCCGCGGGCACCGTGACCTATATCCAGAATGCGGGCTATGTCTGGCTGCTGCTCCTGATCCCGCTGGCGGTGTTTGGCTGGCTGGGCATGAACAACATCCGTGACGAGCATGTTTCGCCGGACATTCCCAACCCGATCGGTGCCTTTGCCATTATCACAGGTATGCTCTTGATCGGCTTTGTTGCCGCTGCCGCAGGCCTGTGGCTGTTGCTGCCAAGCGTAGAAGGTGGCCTGCCCACCTCGGGCTGGGGCGTTTCCAAATGGATCGTGCTGCCGCTGGTGATTATTGCCACCGTGGCCATGCTTAAAATGATCCCGGGCGCTGTAGGCCAGAATCTGAGCCGCCAGTACAAGATTTTTGGCAACAAGCACACATGGGCGATGACCGTGATCTATACCATGACCTTTGGCTCTTTCATCGGTTATGCAGCGGCATTCGGCCTGACGATCAAGGTTGTGTTCGGCTTCCAGCATCTGGTGGTGGATGGCGTGCTGACCCACTCCACCCCCAACCCCGAAGGCCCCTCGGCACTGATGTATGCCTGGATGGGGCCGTTTATCGGCGCGTTGATCCGGCCCGTCGGCGGCATGATCGCTGACAAAATGGGCGGGGCCAAAGTGACCCAGATCATTTCGGTTATCATGGTGGCTTCGGCAATCGGGGTGGCGTATTTCATCCAGCAGGCCTATGCTTCGGCAACGCCGCAGGATTACTTCATTCCCTTTATGATCCTGTTCCTGATCCTGTTCGCTGCTACGGGTATCGGCAACGGCTCTACCTTCCGGACCATTGCCATGGTGTTCAACAAAGAGCAGGCCGGCCCTGCGCTGGGCTGGACGGCTGCCGTGGCTGCCTATGGTGCCTTTATCATCCCGAAAGTGTTCGGCGAGCAATTGAAGGCTGGACACCCTGAATATGCCCTATATGGTTTCGCGATATTCTATGCGGTTTGTATCGCCATTAACTGGTGGTTCTACCTGCGCCCCAACGCGTATGTGAAAAACCCCTAAAATAACGCGAATCTGCGGTGCCAGCGCTTTCCCCTCTTTGCGCTGGCACCATTTGAACAAAATGGAGAAAGCAATATGAGCCATCTTTTGGACAGGCTGAATTTCCTGAAGAGCAACACACAGGACAAGTTCGCGGGCGGCCACGGTATTACCACCGACGAAAACCGCGACTGGGAAGACCGTTACCGCAACCGCTGGCGCCACGACAAGGTTGTGCGTTCGACCCACGGGGTGAACTGCACCGGGTCCTGCAGCTGGAAAATCTACGTCAAATCCGGGATTGTGACCTGGGAAACCCAGCAAACCGATTATCCGCGCACCCGCGCCGACCTGCCCAATCACGAACCGCGCGGCTGTCCGCGTGGTGCCAGCTATAGCTGGTATCTGTATTCCGCCAACCGGGTAAAAACTCCGCTGGTGCGTGGATCTTTGATGAAGTTGTGGCGCAAAATGCGCCAGACCATGGAGCCGGTGGCCGCATGGGCTGCCATTCAGGCCGACCCGATCCTGCGCGCCTCTTATACCTCTACACGCGGCAAGGGCGGCTTTGTGCGTGCCTCGTGGGACGAAGCCACCGAGATCAACGCGGCAGCCAACGCCTATACCACCAAAAACTACGGTCCCGACCGTGTGTTCGGGTTCTCTCCTATCCCGGCGATGTCGATGGTATCTTATGCAGCGGGTGCGCGTTACCTGAGCCTGATGGGCGGCACGGTGATGTCGTTCTATGACTGGTATTGCGACCTTCCCCCTGCCAGCCCGATGACCTGGGGCGAGCAAACCGACGTGCCGGAATCGGCCGACTGGTACAATTCGGGGTTCCTGCTGGTCTGGGGCTCCAACGTGCCGCAAACCCGGACACCGGATGCGCATTTTTATTCCGAGGCCCGCTATAAGGGCACCAAATCGGTCAGCATCGCGCCCGACTATGCGGAATCGACCAAGTTCGCCGATATCTGGCTGGCCCCCAAAGCCGGGACAGACAGCGCCCTTGCCATGGCGTTCGGCCATGTGATCCTGCGCGAATTCCATCTGGACCGCACCGTCAAATACTTTGACGACTATACCCGCCAGTACACCGATTTTCCGATCCTTGTGCATCTGGAAGAAAAAGACGGCCGGTTCATTCCGGGGCGTCAGTTGCGGGCCAGCGATATCAAGGGCAACCTTGGCCAGAAAAACAAACCCGAATGGAAAACCCTCGCCTTTGACGAGGCCACCGGCGATATGGTGGTGCCCAACGGCTCTATCGGTTTCCGCTGGGGCGAAGACGGCGAATGGAACCTTCAGGAAAAAGCCACCGGTAAAGATACCCGTCTGATGAAAACCTTCATCAACAAAGGGGATCATGACAAGGTGGTCGGCGTTGACTTCCCGTTCTTTGGCGGGCAGGCAACCGAACATTTTGTCAAATGCGACCACCCCGATGTCCTGACCCACAACATCCCCGCCAAAAAGGTTAAACTGGCCGATGGCAGCGACGCCTATGTTGCCACGGTGTTCGACCTTTATTGCGCCAATTACGGTCTGGACCGTGGTCTTGGCGGTGATTATGTGACCAACGACTACGATCAGGATATCCCCTACACGCCCGCATGGGCCGAAAAGATCACCGGGGTGCCGCGTGACCAGATCATCACCGTAGCGCGCGAATTCGCCGCCAATGCCGAAGTAACCAACGGCAAATCGATGATTATTCTGGGGGCCGGTCTGAACCACTGGTACCATATGGACAGCAACTATCGCGGTGTGATGAACATGCTGATCTTCTGCGGTGCGGTTGGTCAGTCCGGCGGCGGCTGGGCCCACTATGTGGGGCAGGAAAAACTGCGCCCGCAAACCGGCTGGACCCCGCTGGCATTCGCGCTCGACTGGGCGCGTCCGCCACGGCACATGAACTCTACCAGTGCATGGTACGCCCATACCGACCAGTGGCGTTACGAAACCCTGAATGCCGGCGAAATCCTGTCGCCCACCGCACCCGAAGGCGATTGGGATATCAACCTGATCGACTATAACATCCGGTCGGAGCGCATGGGCTGGCTGCCCTCGGCACCGCAGTTGAAAACCAACCCGCTTGAAGTGGGCAAGGCCGCCAAGGAGTCCGGCAAGGACGCCGCCGCCTATGTGGCCGAGCAACTGAAATCCGGCGCGCTTGAAATGTCGTGCGAGGATCCGGACGCCCCGGAAAACTGGCCGCGCAACCTGTTTGTGTGGCGCTCGAACCTGCTGGGTTCGTCGGGCAAAGGGCACGAGTATTTCATCAAGCACCTGCTGGGTGCCGAAAACAGCGTGATGGCACAGGATCTTGAACAGGCCGGCCTGCCGCTGCCCAAAGAGGCCAAGTGGCATTCGGAAGGCCCCGAAGGCAAGCTCGACCTGCTGACCTGTATCGATTTCCGCATGTCGACCACCGCGGTCTATTCGGACATCGTGCTGCCGACCGCACGCCCGGAGGAAATGGATGACATGAACACATCCGACATGCATCCGTTCATCCATCCGCTTCAGGCAGCGGTTGATCCG
>JALXER010000230.1 GCA_027069385.1 Paracoccaceae bacterium | reverse complement strand
ACCAGCCACCACGCCCCCAGCCCCGCCAGAACCGCCAGCGCCGCTTGCCCCAGCAGCAGCGCCACCGGATACAGCACCGCAATCATCGCCACCGCGCGCAGCCGCGTCAGCGCTACAAACGTACCGCTGACCAGATAGAGCCAGAACGTGCGCAGCATCAGCCCGTAGGTGCCCAAGATCGAGGTTTGCATAGAGGCCCGCACCAGATCGTTCCACGGCAGGAACTCGACAATCGTGCGGGTATGCTGCCCGTCCATACGCGCATCGACCTGCCATTGGTAATGCGCGCGCCCGTCCACCGCGCTGACCGCAATTTCATAGCCCGAAATTCCGGCCTGACGCGCCGATTCACGCCGGTAAATCTCGCGATAGCGGCGCGGGGGCATCGGGTCATAGCCGGGCAGGTAAAACACATGCCGTCTGGAAACTGGTTTGCTCATTGCGCCCACCATATGGCGCATGCACCGGTTTGGATAGGGTTAACCGATCGCCGAAAGAATAGGGACAGCTTCTTGCAGCCAATAGGCCATGTCGGTAAAGCTGCCGGTCAGCAGCATCAGCCCGATGGTCCAGAGCAGCAGGCCGGAAATACGCTCCACCACCTCCATATGGCGTTTGAACCGTTCCATCATGCCAAGGGCGCGGCGGATAAACACCGCCGCCAGAATAAACGGCACCCCGAGGCCGATCGCGTAGGCCAGCATCATCCAGATTCCCTTGATCACCTGGCCTTCCAGCCCGACCATGCCCAGAATAGACCCCAGAATCGGCCCCAGACAGGGTGACCAGCCAAAGGCAAAGGCAAGGCCCAGCACATAGGCCCCGAACATGGAGCCGCCCCGGTCTCCGGTATCGATACGCGCCTCGCGGTACAAAAAACCGATCCGGAAAATGCCCAGAAAATGCAGCCCGAACACCATGATAATCAGCCCGCCGCCGATGGTCATGGCGGATTTATACTCGGCCAGCCCACGGCCGACCCCGCTAAAGATAATGCCCAGAATCATGAAAACCGTTGACAGGCCCATGACAAAAAACAGCGCCGTCAGGATCGCCTTGCGGTTCTTGCCCTGCTCCAGCTCCTCCATCGAGGAACCGGCCATATAGGCCAGATAGGGCGGCACAATGGGCAGAACGCAGGGGGACAAAAAGCTGATCATCCCCGCCACCAGCGCGACAAGCATCGCCGGCAAAAGGCTGGCATCCATGACATCAATACCGAACATCGTGTTTTCCTTTGACTGATTCACCTGCTTATAGCGGCGTGCCCGACAAAGGTCATGTATCGATTTGTCACATTCGCGTGGCTGCGCCGGTTTTGCCGGTGTCCAAGCCGCAGAGAGGCGATCAGCCCGGCCGTTCCGCCCCTTGCAAGGAACGCACGGTGCCAACGGTCATTCCGGCACTGATCCCCTCTTTGCGACTTCGGTCGCATTGACGCGACTGCCCCCGAATGCATTCGAAATGCTCTCCACGGTAGTACCACAGGTATAAACGGTATTTGTCACGGCACAAGCGCACCCGTTAAGACCGGACAGAGCGGGGATTACCCAAGCCGTTAAGACAGCGCAAACTGTCCATCAGGCATGGAAACCCGACAAACCGGCGGTCATCTTTCAAAGGTAGTTTTGGTGAGCCCGACAGGATTCGAACCTGTGACCCACTGATTAAAAGTCAGTTGCTCTACCAACTGAGCTACGGGCCCGACCGAGACGGATAACTAGGGGGGGTTCGGGGATAGGTCAAGGGCCAAATTGCCATTTTATCGGAATAGATCGATAAACTGCATCGGGCTTGGCTGGCCAAGTTCGGGATCAGGCGGTATAGAGCGCCCATGGAACAACATTTTGATCATCAGGCCGGGCTGGCCTTTTTGAAAATGCACGGGCTGGGCAATGATTTTGTCGTGGTTGATTCGCGCGGACGCGACAATCCGGTAAACGCGGCCCTGGCGCGGCTGATCGGGGATCGGCGGCGCGGTGTGGGTTTTGACCAACTGGTGGTGATACTGGACGCGGCGGAAGTGGCGGCCGAACTGGTGTTTTACAATGCCGACGGCAGCACCGCGGGTGCTTGTGGCAATGCTACCCGCTGCGTGGCGCGGCTGTTGATGGATGAAAGCGGCCTGAACGCGCTGACCCTGCGCACCGAGCGCGGCAATCTGGCCTGTCTGGATGCGGGCAACGGGCTGGTGCGGGTCAATATGGGTGCGCCGCGCCTCGACTGGCGCGATATCCCGCTGGCCCGCGCCATGGAAACCGACCACCTGCCCCTGACAGGCGACCCGATCGCAACCAACATGGGCAACCCGCATTGCAGCTTTTTTGTCCCTGACCTGAGCGCGGTTGATCTGGCCCGCATTGGCGCGGCCACCGAGACCGACCCGCTTTTCCCCGAGCGCACCAACGTGCAACTGGCACAGGTGCTGGACCCCGAAAATATCGAGGTGCGGGTCTGGGAACGCGGCGTCGGACGCACGCTGGCCAGTGGCTCCAGCGCTTGCGCGGTGACGGTGGCGGCAGCGCGGCGCGGCCTGACCGGACGCGCGGTGAACATTCATCTAGAGGGCGGCGTGCTGGCCATCGACTGGCGCGAGGATGGCGTCTGGATGACCGGCGCAACCATGCTGGTTGCCAGCGGCACCCTGTCCCCCGCCTTTCTGGCACAAGCCCGATGAAACCTCCGGTTTTCGAAACTTTCGGCTGTCGCCTGAACGCCTATGAAACCGAGGCCATGCGCGATCTTGGCAAGGGGCTGGACAACACGGTGGTGGTCAATACCTGCGCCGTCACCGCCGAGGCCGTGCGTCAGGCACGCCAGCGCATCCGCCGCCTGCGCCGTGAAAACCCCGATGCACGGCTGATCGTGACCGGCTGCGCCGCGCAGGTAGAGCCGCAAAGCTTTGCCGACATGCCCGAGGTGGATCTGGTGCTGGGCAATCTGGAAAAGATGCAGGCCGCAACGTGGCAGGGGCTCGCCTCGGGGCTGATCGGCAAGACCGAAACCCTGCTGGTTGACGATATCATGAGCGCGACCGAGACCGCCGGCCACCTGATTGACGGGTTCGGAACGCGGGCGCGGGCCTATGTGCAGGTGCAAAACGGCTGCGATCACCGATGCACCTTTTGCATCATCCCCTATGGGCGCGGGAATTCGCGCTCGGTGCCCGCCGGGGTGGTGGTCGAGCAGATCAGGCGGCTGGTGGACAAAGGCTATAACGAAGTGGTGCTGACCGGAGTCGACATGACCAGCTGGGGGGCCGACCTGCCCGGTGGGCCACGCTTTGGCGATCTGGTGCAGCGGGTCTTGCGGCTGGTACCCGATCTGCCGCGCCTGCGGATCAGCTCTATTGATTCGATCGAGGTGGATGCGGCGCTGCTGGATGCGATCACTAGCGAAGCGCGCCTAATGCCGCACCTGCACCTGTCGTTACAGTCGGGCGACAACATGATTTTGAAGCGGATGAAACGGCGGCACTCTCGCGAGGATTCGATCCGGTTTTGCCATCAGGTGCGGGAGGCGCGGCCGGATATAGTGTTTGGTGCGGATATCATTGCCGGGTTTCCGACCGAAACCGACGCCATGTTCGAAAACTCGATGAAGCTGGTGACAGAATGCGGCCTGACCTGGCTGCATGTGTTCCCCTATAGCGCGCGCTCGGGCACCCCTGCGGCGCGTATGCCGGCGGTGAACGGGCGGGTAATAAAGGAACGGGCAGCGCGGCTGCGCGAGGCTGGCGCGGCCCGGGTTGCGGCCCATCTGGCAGCGCAAGTCGGGGTGGAGCACCGTATCCTGATGGAAAACCCGACCATGGGGCGGACGCAAGGCTTTACCGAAACAAGGTTCGAAACCCCCCAACCTACCGGACAAATCGTGCAAGCCAAAGTGACGGGGCGCACCACCCAAGCGTTGCTGGTATCCGATTCGTAGCACTCTCGCAGTCCAGCCTATGATTGCGTTCCGCAATCACAAGCTTCCCTTTGGGCCGGGCCGCCCTGCGGGCGGCAGGGGGGCGTTCCGCCCCCTCGCGACATGCGTCGCTCCCCCCTGAAAGTACTTAAGGACGAATGAAGTCTCATCTTCTTCTTTTCCTAAATATCCCAGGGGTGAATGGCGCTTGCGCCAGAGGGGGCTGGCCCCCTGCCGAGGCGAAGCCGAGGCCCGGCCCAACGGGAGGAGGCGCATTGCGAATGCAATGCGCCGACGACGGGCGGGAGAGGCCCGTTTCGTAATTGTTAGGGCGTAGACCTATAAACGGAATTGTGATTCAAGATTTGAAACTGGGAGGATTTCATGTCTGGAACATTTTGGTTAACCGAAGAACAATTCAGCAAAATCAAGCCATTGCTGCCAAATAAGCCGCGGGGTGTGCCACGGGTGGATGATCGAAAAGTGCTGTCAGGCATCATTTTTTGCCTGCAGCGCGGCTACCGTTGCTCCGATATTCCGCTTGAATATGGCCCTGCCAAAACGCTTTATAACCGCTACAAACGCTGGTCAGAGGCGGGGGTTTTTGAGCGGATTTTCAAAACGCTGGCACAAGAAAACGGCAATTTTCAAACCCTTATGATCGACGCAACCCACGTCAAAACCCACCGAATTGCCGCGAATGGTGTGAAAAAAACACCGGTGACGGGCGGGCGATAGGGCTGACCAAAGGCGGGTTGAATAGCAAGCTGCATTTAGTGTGTGACGGGGCGGGCCGCCCCCTCCGTATCACGGTTTCTGGCGGCAACGAAGCGGATATATCTCATGCAAAACAATGTCTTGCGCCAATTGGCAAGAAAGGGTCAACCGTCATCGCCGCCTCTCGTTGATTGCCATGCAATCAACTGCCGGGCAGTGGATCGTCGGTATGACGCAGATCACCTGCGCAACTGGCTGCGAAAATGCAAGGCGTGCGCCTGTATCCCGCCCCGAAAAAACCGCAAAATTCAGTATCGGTATTGCAAAACGCTCTACAAAACACGCAACCTCCTGGAGCACTGCTTTAACCGCATCAAAGACTGGCGGTCACTGTCATTGCGAACCTTTCGATGCCCCGAAACTTTCCTTGCTGCCGCCCACCTCGCTGCTATCGTCATTTGGTATTTATGAGTCTACGCCCTATTCATCTGAATCTAAAGTTCGCCGCATAATGTTTGCTGCGTTCGCTGGCAGAACCGCTTCACGGAAGCGAGTATTTCGTCGGCGGGTTTGACCCATTTGTAG
>JALXER010000229.1 GCA_027069385.1 Paracoccaceae bacterium | reverse complement strand
GAACCCCATGTCCCCCCATCCCACTATTCCCGCGGCCGCCGGTGTTGGCTACAAGCCCCGGCATCTTGACGATATTCGCACCAATCCGGGTGCGGTCAAATGGCTGGAAATCCATGCCGAAAACTATATGGGGGCCGGTGGGCCGCCCCTGGCGCAACTGCGCGAACTGGCCAGGCGGTTTCCGATATCTTGTCACGGGGTCGGCCTGTCGATTGGCGGCGACGCGCCGCTGGACAAGGCCCATCTGGCACGGCTCAGACACCTGGTTGACTGGCTCAACCCTGCCCTTTTTTCCGAACATCTGGCCTGGTCAACCCATGACGGAGCCTTTTTCAACGACCTGCTGCCCGCCCCCTATAACGCCGCCAGCGTCACCCGCGTGGCCGAGCATATCGACGAGGTGCAAAACACCCTTGGCCGGCAAATGCTGCTGGAAAACCCGTCGGTCTATGTCAGCTTTACCGAAACCACCATGGACGAGATCAGCTTTCTGAACGAGGTAGTGGCGCGCACCGGTTGCGGGCTGCTGCTGGATGTCAACAACGTGTTTGTGTCGGGCACCAACCAGCAAACCTCTCCCGAGGCCTATATCGATGCGTTTCCGGTCGAGCATATCGGCGAAATCCATCTGGGCGGCCATGCGGTGGACAGCGACGATTACGGCGCAACCCTGCTGATCGATTCCCACAACAATCCGGTGGTTGATCCGGTCTGGACCCTGCTGGAACGGCTGCTGGCACGCTCGGGGCCGCTGCCGGTCCTGATCGAGTGGGACAACGATATTCCGGTGTGGGAGGTGCTCGAATCCGAGGCCGCCCGCGCCACCCGCTATCTGGATGCAGCCCGATGAAACAGCCCGAATTCGCCAAGGCGCTGCTGGACCCGGACCAACCGGTGCCCGCAGGCGTGACCGACCCGCAGGGCCGACCGGCCGGCAAGCGGTTTGACGTGTATCGCAACAACGTGGTGCATTCGCTGACCGAAGCACTGGGCGCGGGCTATCCGGTGGTGCAAAAACTGGTCGGAGACAAGTTTTTCACCGCTATGTCAGGGGTTTATGTGCGCGCGCATCCGCCAACCAGCCCGATGATGTTTGCCTTTGGCCAGCACTTCCCCGAGTTTCTGACCGGCTTTCCCCCCGTGGCCACCCTGCCCTATCTGCCCGATATCGCCCGTCTGGAACGGGCGCGCCGTCAGGCCTATCATGCCGCCGATGCCGACCCGATCGATGGGGCGGTGCTGTCGGTGCTTTCCCCCGAACAAATGGCCGATGCCCGCCTGACCCTGCACCCGAGCATGCATGTGGTGACCTCGACCTATCCGATCCTGTCGATCTGGCGGAAAAACAGCGGCGAGGATGATCTTGAAATCCCGACCACCGGACAGGATGTGCTGATCGCCCGCCCCGATGCGCATCTTGCCATGCGCGCCTTGCCTGCCGGTGCCGCCACGTTCCTGACCCTGCTGCAAAGCGGCGAAACGCTGGCCGCAGCCGCGACTGCCTGCGCCGAAATTCCGGGCTTTGACCTGACCGAAAACATCGGCGGCATCCTGTCCGCCCGAATCCTGATCAAAACAACCATAAAAGGGGCCTGACCCATGAATATGCTGCTAAGATTTCACAATGGTGTCTTTGCCAACCTTGACGAGGCCACCAAAGGCTGGCTGCTGCCGACGCTGGCGCGGTTCACCTTTGGCGCTACATTGCTGATGTATTTCTGGCATTCGGCCATGACCAAGCTCGACGGCGGGTTATTCAGCTTCAGCTTCGGGGCCTATGCGCAGATTTTGCCGGTCAAGTATGAATCGGTGGGTTATGATCCGGCGTTGCTCGACTGGTTCGACCATCTGATGGTTGCCGCGGGCACCTATGCCGAATTCATCCTGCCCGCGCTGATCGTGCTTGGCCTGTTCACCCGTCTGGCCTCGATCGGCATGATCGGCTTTGTCGCGGTGCTGACGCTGGTCGATATTACCGGCCATATGGCCGATCCGGTTACCATCGGCGCGTGGTTCGAGCCTATCGCGGACAGTAAAATCATGGACCAGCGGTTGTTCTGGCTGGTGGTGCTGGTGACGTTGGTACTGAAAGGTGCGGGGCCGCTGTCACTCGACCGGCTGATCCGGCTAAAATAGGGTCCTGACCCTTGCCCAAGGGCTACCGGACGCAAGTTTTGCTTTTGAATCGGGGCGTGGCGGGGTAAACCGCCATTAACCCCGATTCAACAAGGAAGCCGCCCATGGCCCAGCCCGACACTGCCCAGCTTTATCTTGCCACGCCCCGCGCCTTTGACCTCGGGGTGTTTGGCGACCAACTGGCACGGGTGCTGGACAGCGCCCCCGTCGCCTGCCTGCGCCTGTCGCTGGCCGGTGCCGACGAAACCGCACTGGTGCGCGCCGCCGACCAGTTGCGCGAAATCGCCCACCAGCGCGACGTGCCTATCGTGATTGACGACCATTACCGCATGGCACTGGCGCACGGGCTGGACGGCGTTCACCTGAGCACCGGCAGCACCGCACTGCGCGAGGCGCGCAAGGCTCTGGGCAACGACGCGATTGTGGGCTGTTTTTGCGGAGCCTCACGCCATGCCGGCATGACCGCCGCCGAAATCGGAGCCGACTATGTTTCCTTCGGGCCGATGGCCGATAGCGGCCTGACCGGTGACGGTAAAACCGCGCCGCTCGACCTGTTCCAGTGGTGGTCCGAGATGATCGAGGTGCCTATCGTCGCCGAGGGCAATCTGGATGACGACCTGCTGACCGCCCTTGCTCCGATCACCGATTTTGTCACCCTTGGGGATGAGATCTGGTCCTGTGATGATCCGGTCGCGCGTCTGCACGCGATGCTGGCAAGGCTGACCTGACCCATGCAGTCAAAGGCCCCTCGGCATCACTATATCGACTGGCTGCGTATTAGCGCGTTCATGCTACTGATCCTGTATCACGGCTCGCGCGCGTTCTTTCCTGAGGACCCCTGGCATATCAGCAACCCGCAAGGCTCCTGGGTGCTGCGCGCGGCCATGGATGCGATGGCACAATGGCGCCTGCCGCTGCTGTTTTTCATTTCGGGCATCGGGTCCTGGTTCGTGATGAAGCGCCGCAGCCTTGGCGGGTTTGTGCGTAACCGGCTGGTCAAGGTGCTGCTGCCGCTGGGGTTTTCCATGCTGGTTATCGTTCCGCCGCAAGTCTGGCTGGAACGGCGGTTTTACGGCCAGACCGATCTGGGCTATCCGGCATGGCTGTTCGGACCGGCCTTTGCCCAAGGCACCTATCCCGAGGGGAATATATCGTGGCACCACCTTTGGTATCTGGCCTATCTGCTGGCTATGTCGCTGATGCTGATCCCGCTGATTTACCCCTATGTGCGCGGACGGCTGCACCGGTTGTCGGCGTTCTGGGCAAGGGTTTGTGGCGGCCCCAGCCTGTTGGCGGTGGTGGCACTGCCTTTGCTGGTGGAAAACACCGCTGGCCGGATGTGGCCGGGTGCCTCGCTGGCGCTGCTGGGCGACTGGGGCTGGCTGGCGCAAATGGCGACCTGGTTCACGATCGGTTTTCTGAGCGCGCCGCACCTGCCCCGCTTTGCCGCGACCGCCAAGCGTTTTGTCTGGTTCAGCGGCGCGATCTGGCTGGGGCTGACGCTGGTTTTGCTGTTGCGCAAGGATTCCGACAATTTCGACTTTGGGTTTGGCGACTGGAGCCTGCCCTATGACGACATGCTGCGCAGCCCGATTGCTTGGTTCGCAATTCTGACGCTGGTCGGGCTGTTTGTGCAGGTACTGAACCGGGATTCAGGCCTGAAACGCTATCTGGCTACGGCGGTCTATCCGCTTTATATCATCCACCAAACCCTTGCCCTGACACTGGTTTATCTGGTGGTGCCGCTGGACTGGCCCGTGGGTGCCAAGCTGCTCGGCGTGACCCTTGGTACCTTTTTGCTGAGCTTCGCCACCTATCACCTGATCATCCGCAACCTCGGCCCCCTGCGCCCGCTATTCGGCCTTCCCCGACAGGGCGGTCGCCTTTGAAGCAAGCTTCAAAGGCGGTTGCGACACCATGGCCTCACTTCGTTCGGCGGAAGGGGGGGCACAGCCCCCCTCGCGCATGAATGCGCGTACCCCCCGATGGTACCAGGTGGAACTCTTTTGCCAGAATGGCAAAATCCCTTATACGGTGCAACACCCGCATATCCGGGTGACCCATTCGTGTGTCACTTAAAACCGAACGAAGTGAGGCCATGGTGTCGCAACGCGTTTTGAAACTTGTTTCAAAACGCCCCTGCGTTCGCGAGCGTACCGGCTGACACGCTGCATCCGGTTTTTTATAACGTATTCAGCCCGGCCTTTTTCAGTCGTCGCATTGCAAAACCATGGTACCGGCGCCGGTATTGGATATCGGGATGTGATAGTTCCGGTGCAGCGCCGTTACCCGATCCCCCAGCGCCCCGCGCATCATCATCCACATCAGGAATTCGGACCCTTGAGAGCCCGCTTGCCGGATCAGATCATAGCGCGAAATTTTGGTCAGGGCTTCGGGGTCGGACACAATCTTTTCCATGCACATCTCGTCGAATTCCCGATTGATAAACCCGGCGCGTTCTCCGTCCAGTTGGTGTGACAGCCCGCCGGTCCCCAGCACCACCACCGAAAGGTCATCGGGAATCGCCTGAATCGCGCGACGCAGCGACTTGCCAAAGTCCAGACAGCGTTTCAGGGTCGGGATCGGGTGTTGCACGGTATTGGCGCTGACCGGCACCACGCGGGGCATGCCCTTGCGGTCGGGCCAGAACAGTTGCATCGGCACGGCAAACCCATGATCCACCGGCAATTCCTGACAGGATGTTATGTCGAACTCATCTGCCACCATCGCTTCGATGATCTGCCACGATATCTCTGGGGCACCCGGGAACGGGTCCAGCGCGGGCAGGCCCCAGCCCTCGTCCGCATTGCGGTATTCGTGCGCCGCCCCGATGGCAAAGGTCGGCATCTGGTCCAGAAAGAACGCCAGCCCGTGGTCATTATAGATCACAATGGCGATATCGGGCTTTTGATCGCCCAGCCATTCGCGCACCTTGGGATAGCCGTCGAAAAACGGTTTCCAGTACGGATCCTGCTGCTGGCCTTCCGCGATGGCCTTGCCGATTGCCGGTATGTGGGATGTGGTGATCCCGCCCAGTATCCGTGCCATCTCAGCGCCCCGCCTTTAACAGTTTTTCCTTGAACGCCTCGACCGTTACACCCGTTTGCTGTGCACCTATATCCTGCATGTTCATGCCGTAAATGCCGGCAAACTTGGCCAGATAATACACGTTCCCGCCTTGCGCAATCATCGCCAGCACATCCTTGGCCCGCACCGCCTCTTTTTGCGCCGCGTTCAGGCCAAAGCGGGTCATATAGCCCTCGGGGTCGGCCAGAAACGCGGCCCGCGCCTCGGCCTCGTTGAAAGAATAGCACATTTTGTTGAGCGCATAGCCCTTCATCGCCATGCGTCCGTCAAACAGGGTAGTGCCTTCGATGGGCGGGTGGTGGTCAAATTCCATGGTGCTCCTCCTCGGGCCAGTATAGCCGCACGGGGTTGTCAATCAACAAGGCGCGTTGCTGCGCCGTTTCGGGGGCGATGCGCGGGATCATATCCACCAGCGCCCCGTCATCGGGCATATGCGATTTCATGTTGGGATGCGGCCAGTCGGTGCCCCATAGCACCCGCCCACCAAAGCGCGCGACCAGCAGGCGGGCAAAGGGCACCACATCGCTGTAATCGGGGCCGGTGGCGGTCAGGCGTTCGGGGCAACTGACCTTGGTGTAAAAGCGCGGGTCCTCCATCAGGGCAAGGAACGCCTTGAAATCGGGGTGATCCACGCCCTTTGTCACGTCGGGGCGGCCCATGTGGTCAATCACCACGTTGGTTGGCAGGCTGCGTAGGAACGGGGCCAGACCGGCCAGATCGGCGGCCTCGAAATAGACCACCACATGCCAGCCCAACGCCGCCACCCGCTGCGCCAGCGCCAGACAGACCTCGGGCGGGGCCGGGTCCACCAGCCGCCGGACGAAATTGAACCGGAGCGCCCGCACCCCAGCGCGGTGCATGGCTGCAAGGGTCGCATCGCTGACACCGGCCCCCGCCACCGCCACGCCGCGCGCCTTGCCGCCCGCCTGTTCCAGCGCATCCAGCAGCGCCGCGTTATCCTCTCCGTGGCACGAGGCCTGCACGATCACGTTGCGCGAAAACCCCAGATGGTCGCGCAGCGCAAACAGCGCCCTGGCCGGCGCATCGCACGGGGTGTATTTGCGTGCCCGCGCATAAGGGAACCGCGCCGCCGGCCCGAAAACATGGCAATGCGCATCCACCGCGCCAGCGGGCGGCACAAAGGCGGGTTTGCGCGGCGCGGGGTGAAAGGGGCGATAGTCCTTATCCATAAATCACCCCGTCAAACAGCTTGCGCGCCGTGCGCAGCACCGCATAGCCGCCATCCGAGACCACCACGGTGCTTTGCCCGAGCGGATGCTCGATCTGCAATTCCTTACCCATGGTCCCGCACACGAACCCGTGCGCGACGGACCCGTCAATCCCGCAGGCCGCCGCCACGCTGACCGCGCCCAGGACCCCGATAGAGGCATGGCACCGGTGCGGGATAAAGCTGCGGGTCGAGATCACCCCCCCGCGCGTGGCAGGGGAAACCATGGTCATTTTGGGAACGGTTTTTTGCGCCACATCGCCAAGGTTCATCATCGGGCCAGCGATCAGGCGGATTGCCTCCAGCCGGTCATGCAACGGCCCGTCCGCTTCCAGTTCGGCGCGGCTTTCCTGTCCGGTGATGCCCATATCGGCGGCGCGCACAATCACGCAAGGCATGCCGTTATCGATCAGGGTGACCTCAATCCCGCCGATCCTGTCCAGCGCATGGCCACTGGGCAGCAACGCGCCGCAATTCGCACCGGCAATATCGGCAAAGGTAATCAGCACCGGTGCTGCCGTACCGGGCACGCCGTCGATTGTGGCCCTGCCCGCATAGGTCACCTGCCCATCCGGAGTCCGCACCCGCGCCGTGGCCATTTTGCCGGTGTTTTCCATAAAAATCCGCACATCGGTGTGCCCGTCCTGCGCCGCTACCAAGCCGCGCTCCAGAGCAAACGGCCCGACCGCCGCCAGCATATTACCGCAATTCTGCGTGTCGATCACCTGCGCCTGCCCGACGGCAACCTGCAAGAACAGATAGTCCACATCCACCCCCTCGCGCGCCGACTTACGCAGCACCGCAGCCTTAGAGGTCAGCGGGTCCGCGCCGCCCATCCCGTCGATCTGGCGCAGGTCGGGCGAGCCATAGGCGCGCAGCAAAAACCCGTCACGATCGGCGGGCAGATCATCGGCCAGAAACATCCCGCCCTTGGAGGTACCGCCCCGCATCCAGCAACAGGGCACCCCGGGGGGATTTGCGCTTTGGTAAATACTCAAATTCCGCCCTCAAACATATTTCAGCCCTTTATCGGCAAGGCGTGCGCGCATGTCGTACATGTCCAGCCCCAATTCACCCGTCGCAAAACGTTGCCGCTTGGCATGCTCGGCCTCGACACGCGTCCGCGCCGCCTGCAATACGCGCAAGGCATCCGCGCGCGGCACCACGCACACCCCGTCATCGTCCGCTACGATCACATCACCCGCCTGCACCGGCGTACCGCCACAGACCACCGGCACATTGACCGCGCCAAGGGTTTCCTTGACCGTGCCCTGCGCCGAGACATAGCGCGACCAGACCGGAAACCCCATCGCCTCCAATTCGCGCACATCGCGCACCCCCGCTTCGATCACCAGCCCGACCCCGCCACGCGCCTGCGCCGAGGTCGCCAGCAGATCACCGAAATAGCCGTCCGAACAGGCCGAGGTCGGGGCCAGCACCAGCATATCGCCCGCCCGCAACTGCTCGATCGCCACATGCAGCATCCAGTTATCCCCTGGCGGGGCCGAAATCGTGACCGCCGATCCGGCCACCCGCGCCCCTGCATAGATCGGGCGCATATAGGGTGCCATCACGCCCGTCCGGCCCATGGCCTCGTGCACCGTTGCCACGCCACAGGCCGCCAGTCCGGCAATTACATCGGGCGCGGCCCGTTCGATATTCTGCACCACCACATGGCCGCTCATAGCTCGTCCACCGTGCGCGGATAGACCGACTGGAACCCTTCGGCATAGCGCGCCGCGCGGCCTCCGGCCTGCCCGCCCGAATTGCGCCTGAAATGGTTGGCACGGTTCTGGGCTACATTGGTGTAATAATCCCACAGGTGTTCCTGCCCCTGCATGCATTCGATCGCCGCGCGCTTTTTCTCCCACACATCGGTGATGTCCAGAAACACGTCGGGTTTCCAGCCCATCTGCTCGGTCTGGTGCGGCTCAAACAGGTAAAGCTGCGGCGCGCCCAGCACCTGTTCTCCGGGGTTGTGGCCCCATGCCTGCGCGATCATCCGCGCCTCCATCGCGACCGAGGTCGTATAGGCGTGGTCGGTGTTATAGGGGTCACGGGTCGAATGGCTCATCATAAAGCGCGGGTTGACCGCACGGATCACATCAACCAGCCGGTCCTTGTCGTCGCGCGTCAGGTGCAACGGGTAATCGCCCAGATCAAAGAAGCGGATATCGTGGACATCCAGCGCGCGCGCCGCCGCTTCGGCCTCGGCCCGGCGTGCATCCTTGACCCGCTGCAACGTCATGCCGCCCTGCTTCCACAGCTTGGCGCTCTCGCCGCGCTCACCATAGGACAGGCAAACCACAGTGACGGCATAGCCAAGCTGCTGATGCAGGGCAATCGCGCCACCGGCCCGCCAGACAAAATCTGCCGCATGGGCGCTGATCACCAGCGCGGTCTTGGGACGGGTCATGATCGGGTCTCCTTTTATATACGTCTGCCCCCCGAATTGTGCCTTTGAATTGGCCGCGACACAATGCTAAACCTGCCCGCATGACAAAACAAAGCCCCCCGACTGTCGCGCTGATCGGAAATGGCGAGGCCGCGACCGCCTTTGTCAGCGGCTGGCAAAGCGAAGCGGGTGACATCCGCAGCCGCGCCTTTGACATCGATCCGGCCCGTACGCAGACCCGCAGCCGCGCCGGGGCGCTGGATGGTGCGCAACTGGTATTCAGTCTGGTGACCGCCGATCAGGCCCGCATAGCGCTGGAACAGGCGCAGGCGCATCTGGCCCGCGGGGCGCTGGTGCTGGATTGCAATTCCTGCTCGCCCGATACCAAACGCGCCAGCGCCGAACTGGTGGCGCAAGCGGGCGGGCGCTATGTCGATGTGGCTGTTATGGCGCCGGTGCGGCCCCTGCTGCACAAAACCCCGCTGCTGATCAGCGGAGAGCACGCCGGGGCGGCGCTGCCAAAACTGGCCGCGCTTGGCATGAAAGCCCGGGTTATCGAAGGCGGCGTCGGGGCAGCGTCCTCGGTCAAGATGGTGCGCAGTATCATGATCAAGGGGCTGGAGGCGCTGGCGATGGAATGCGTATTGGCCGGCACCAAGGCGGGGGTCGAAGCCGAGGTGCTGGACTCGTTGAACCGCAGCATGCCGGAGATGGATTGGGGTAACCGCGCCGAATATATGATGGAGCGCATGACCACGCACGGCATCCGGCGCGCCTCGGAAATGCGTGAAGTGGTCAAAACCGTTCATCAACTGGGCCTGCCCGCCCATATGGCCCGCGCGGCGGTTGACTGGCAACAGCGGGCGGGCGAGATGCAGATCCCTGCGCCCGAAACCGCGCCCCGTCGCACCCGACAGATTCTTGCTGCGCTATCGAACAAAAAGGAATCGCGCTAAAGCGCGATACACGATTAGCCCCCCCGGGCGGCAGTTGGCGCTTGGGGTGGTTGTTGCGCCCGCATTCCGTCAGGAATGCTCGGTGACGAGGTGGGCCGTTTACGGCTCGCCGAGGAACCGATCGCCCCAAGGGTTGAAGTTTGCCGGTGGCTATGGAACAACCGCAAAAAAGGGAGAAGCGGATGAAGATTTGTGTGGCCGGTGCGGCCGGCGCTTTCGGAACAAAGCATCTTGATGCTCTGGCGCAGATCGACGGGGCAGAGGTCGCCTGTGTGGTTGGCGCGCCCGGCGACGGGATAGAGGCTGTTGCGGCCAAACGCGGCATTGCGCGGGCCTGCACCGATCTGGCCGAGGCGCTGGCCAGCGATATCGATGCGGTCATTCTGGCAACACCTACGCCGTTGCATGCCCGTCAGGCCATGGCCTGCCTGAAAGCGGGCAAGCATGTGCTGGTCGAGATCCCGATGGCCGACAATCTGGCCGACAGTATCGAACTGGTGCGGGTCCAGCGCCAGAGCAACAAGATCGCCATGGCCGGACATGTGCGCCGTTTCAACCCGTCGCACCAGTGGATACACAACCGCATCCAATCGGGCGAGTTGACCCTGCAACAGCTTGATGTACAAACCTATTTCTTTCGCCGCACCAATATGAACGCGCTTGGCAAGCCGCGCAGCTGGACCGACCACCTGCTTTGGCATCACGCCTGCCACACGGTCGATCTGTTCCAGTACCAGACCGGCGGACAGGCGACGCGCGCCTATGGGCTGCAAGGCCCTGCCCACCCTGATCTGGGCATAGCCATGGATATGAGCATCGGAATGCAGAGCGCCTCGGGGGCGTTATGCACCCTGTCGCTGTCGTTCAACAATGACGGGCCGCTGGGCACCTATTTTCGCTATATTTGCGACAATGGCACCTATCTGGCGCGTTATGACGACCTGTATGACGGCTATGACACCCAGATCGACCTGACAGGCGTTGCCCTTTCAAGCAACGGGATCGAGTTGATCGACCGCGAGTTCATTGCCGCCATCAGGGAAGGCCGCGAACCCAATGCCAGCGTGGCGCAATGCCTGCCCGCGATGGAAACCCTGGACCAGATAGAACGGAGCTTTTCGTGACCCAGACCATTCTTGCAACCGGCGGGGCCGGTTTTATCGGCAGCCATGTCACGCTGGAACTGCTTACGGCCGGATACAAGGTGGTGGTGTTTGACAATCTGTCCAACTCCTCGCCCAAATCGATAGAGCGGGTGGCGCGGCTGACCAATGGCGCGCCGGAACTGGTGGTGGGCGATATTCGTGATCAGGCGGCGCTGGACACGTTGTTCGAGAGCCATGATATTGACGCGGTGATCAACATGGCCGGTGTCAAGGCCGTCGGGGAATCGGTGGAAAAACCGCAGAAATACTATGACATCAACGTGTCCGGTTCGATCAACCTTTACCGCGCCATGCTGCGGCACGGGGTTGGCAAGGTAGTGTTTTCATCCTCGGCCACGGTGTACGGCATGCCCGAGAAAATGCCGATTGACGAAAGCTATCCGATCGGGCCGCTGAACCCTTACGGCATATCCAAACGCATGAACGAACAGATACTGGAAGGGATGACCGCCGCCAACCCCGGCTGGCGGGCACTGCTGCTGCGCTATTTCAATCCGGTGGGAGCGCATGGCTCGGGGCAGATCGGCGAGGACCCGACCGGCACGCCCGATAACCTGTTCCCGTTCATCGCGCAGGTGGCCACCGGCAGGCAACCGGGGCTAAAGGTGTTTGGCAATGACTATCCCACCCCCGACGGCACCGCGATCCGGGACTATATCCATGTGGTCGATCTGGCCCGCGGGCATGTCAGGGCCATCGATTTTCTGTTGTCGGATGCGGCGCAGGACAATGTGGCCGAAGTGATCAACCTTGGCACCGGTTCTGGTTCCAGCGTGTTGCAGGTGCATCGGGCATGGCAGGATGCGTGCGGGTTTGAGATCCCCTATGATATGGCACCAAGACGCGCCGGTGATGCGCCCGAATCCTGCGCCAACCCTGCCAAGGCCAAAGACCTGCTGGGTTGGGAGGCCGAGTTTGACCTGCCGCGCATGTGTGCCGACCACTGGAAATGGCAGAGCGCCAACCCCCAAGGCTATGAAGGGTCTTGAAATTTATCGGTTTCGTTCCCACCTGTTCAGCAGGGAACATAGACAGGAGCAAGCTTAACCCGTGCAAATTGCAGTGATTTTTCTGGCTGTCGCCGGCTATATCTATGTTCTCTACGAGATCCCGAAACTTCGGATTGCCGGTGCGATTTTCGCCGCCGCGCTGTTTGGCGGGCTGGGGGTCTATCTGGCCACGGCCGACCCGGAACCCGAACTGGAAATCAACCGGATTCCGGTCGGGCAGGTCGACCTTTCGGAAGTGGCATTCGACCTCGGGGTTCGTACCAGCGAGTTGTCGGGGCGGGTGGTCAACAATTCGGCCGACTATACCCTGACCGGCCTGACACTGGTCGTCAGGCTTTTTGACTGCCCGGGCGTAGACAGCCCGCTGGATACCTGCTTTGTCATCGGAGAAGATGACGGGCTGGCGCGGGCAACGGTGCCACCGGGGCAATTGCGCGACTTCAAAGCGACGCTCCTGTTCAACGGCCTGCCCGATATCGAAGGCGTGATGCGCTGGGATTATCAGGTGACCGGCACCCGCGCGCTGGATCACCGCACAAACTAGCCCAGATCAAAACGCTTTTTGACATATGCACCCGGTGCCGGTTCGATTACTCCGTTGACCGCCCCCGGATCACGGGCCGGAACCCGTTTGCCGGCGCGCTTTTTCAACCATTTGTCCCAATCAAACCACCAACTGCCCGCCACCGGTTCAATATCGGCACGCCAGCCTTCCAGATCGTCGGTTTTCGGGTCATCCGCGGCCCAATACTGGTACTTTTTCGCCGCTGGCGGGTTAACCACACCGGCAATATGCCCCGAACCGGCCAGCACAAACCGCGTGTTGGCATTGTGCAACTGCACCGCCCCTTGCAACACCGAGGCCGCCGGGGCGATGTGATCCTCGACCGTGGCAAGCTGATAGACCGGCCCGCGAATATCCGACAGGCTCGCCGGTTTGCCCTTGATGGTCAGCCCGCCCTTGGCAAAGGCATTTCGCAGGTAAAACCGGGTCAGGTAAAAGTGGTGCACCTTGGCGGGCATGGCGGTGCTGTCGGAGTTCCAATAGAGCAGGTCAAAGGGGAACGGCTCTTTGCCCAGCAGATAATTATTGACCACATAAGACCAGATCAGGTCATTGGCACGCAGCGAATTGAAGGCGCTGGCCATGTATTGCGCGGGCAGAAAACCGCCCTCCATCATCGTATCGACCTGCTTGATCGATTCCTCGTCAACCATGGCCTGCAACTCTCCGGCGTCGGTAAAATCGAGCAGCGTAGTCAGAAAGGTGGCCGAGGCAACCCGTTTATCGGCCTTGCCAAGCTGTGCCAGCAAGGTGCCGGTCATGGTGCCGCCGATGCAATAGCCCGCCAGTTGCAGCGATTTCTGGCCGGTCTCGGCCAGCGCAACATCGATGGCGGCCAGAATCGCGTCAAGGTAACTGTCCCATGTCTGGTCTTTTTGCGCGCTATTCGGGTTCACCCATGAAATGATGAAAACCGTGTAACCCTTTGAAACCAGCCATTTCATCATGGATTTCTTCTGGTTCAGGTCCAGCACATAGTATTTGTTGATCCATGGCGGAACGAACAAAAGCGGTTTGGCATAGGTGGTTTTGGTCGCGGGCGCATACTGGATCAGTTGCAGCACCTCGTTTTGATAAATCACCGCACCCGGCGTGGTCGCCATGTTTTCGCCCACCTTGAACGCATCCAGATCGGTCTGGCGGATCAGCAGGTTGCCCTGCCCGCGCTCGATATCTTCGAGCATCATGGTCAGGCCGCGCACCAGATTGCCGCCCTGTTCGTCAAAGGTGGCTTGCAGCACCTCGGGGTTCAGGGCAAAAAAGTTGGCGGGGTTCATCGCCTCGACCATGTTGCGCGACATCAGCGCCAGTTTTTTGCGCTCGTGCTCCGACAGATCATCGGCACCGGAGACCTGATTTTGCACCCAGTCGGCGGTCAGCAAATAGGTGTTTTTGATATAGTCGAACAGTGCGTTTTCCGACCATGCCGGATGGGCAAAGCGTTTCCCGCCCGAGGGTGCGGGGGCGTCGGGGGCGGATGCAGCGCCGGTCCATTTGGCCATGGCCTGCTGCCACAATGCCTGTTGCACGCCCCAGTATTCCGCCAGCGAATCCGACGCCTTTTCGGGCTTTGCCCAAAAGGTTCGGGCAAATTGCAGCATCGGCGCGGCCAATTCGCCCCCTGTCGGTGCGGGGCTGGCCTTGCTTTCCAGCATCAAGGCCCAGATTTGCGCCGAGATTTCGGCAACCTTGGCCATGTTCTGCGCAAAGGCTTCGCCCCGATCGGGCAGGTCCGGTTCATCTTTGCTCATTCTTGCTCTCCGCTGTCTGGCTGCGCTTGCTCCGTCGGGGCTTAGCGCGTAAGCTGATACCAACCAGAGCCAGTCTATGTGAACATGATCGCCATTCCAACCAATCCTTTGCGCCTTTTACCGGCATTTGGCCTTGTGGCATCGCTTTTGGCGTGCTCCAGCGACGCGGAGCTGCAAAGCTATCGCGCCTCGATTCCGGCCCGCCAAAACGTGGCGCAATGGTCCACCCTTGCACCGCTGGCCGCGTTCGAGCCGCTGCGCCCGCTGGTGTCGGTGCCCGACCCGCGTTCATTGGCGGCGCGGGCTGCGGGTTTGCGCCAACGGGCGCGCGGCTTGCAAGGGCCGGTCATTTCGCCGGTCCGGCGTCGTGCGATGGTTTTGGCGTTGCGGACCTACGGGCATCGTTAGCCGGATTACATGTGGATGACGCGGCCATAGGCATCAAGCACCGATTCGTGCATCATTTCCGACAGGGTCGGGTGCGGGAATACGGTGTGGATCAGGTCCTCTTCGGTGGTTTCCAGTTGACGGCCGATAACATAGCCCTGAATCAGTTCGGTTACCTCGGCCCCGACCATATGTGCACCCAGTAATTCGCCGGTTTTGGCGTCGAATACGGTTTTGACCAGCCCTTCGGCCTCGCCCAGCGCAATCGCCTTGCCGTTGCCCATGAACGGAAAGCGGCCGACCTTGACGGCATGGCCCGCCTCGATCGCCTTGGCTTCGGTCATGCCCACGCTGGCCACCTGCGGCTGGCAATAGGTGCAACCGGCGATGCTTTCGGGCTTGACCGGATGCACCTTTTTACCGGCGATCTTCTCGGCAACCATCACGCCTTCGTGGCTGGCCTTGTGGGCAAGCCAAGGCGCGCCGGCGATGTCGCCAATCGCATAGACGCCCGGCACCGACGTGGCACAGAATTCATCGGTCACAATATGGGTGCGGTCGGTTTTCACCCCGAGGCTTTCCAGCCCCAGCCCTTCGGTATTGCCGATAATCCCCACGGCGGAAATCACCGTATCAAACTCCTCGGTCATCGTTTTGCCACCGGTTTCGATATGCGCCGTGACTTTGCCCTTGCCCCGGTCAAGGCTTTTTACCATGGATTTTTCCATGATCTTCATGCCCTGTTTGACAAATTGCTTTTTGGCAAAGGCCGAGATTTCGGCGTCTTCGACCGGCAACACGCGGTCCATGACCTCTACCACCGTGGTATCCGCCCCCAACGTGTTAAAGAAACTGGCAAATTCGATGCCAATCGCGCCCGAGCCGATCACCAGCAGCTTTTTGGGCATGCGCACGGGGTCGAGCGCGTGTTTATAGGTCCAGACCAGATCGCCGTCGGCCTCTAGCCCCGGTAATTCGCGCGCCCGCGCACCGGTGGCGATGATAATATTCTTGGCCGTCAGGGTATCCTTGCCGACCTGCACCTTGCCCGGTGCGGGGATCGTTGCTTCGCCCATCACCACGGTGACCTTGTTCTTTTTCAGCAGGTGTTTAACCCCGGCGGACAGTTGCGCCGCCACCCCGCGCGAGCGTTTGACCACCGCCTTCAGGTCATAGGAAATCGCATCGGCCTTGAGGCCGAATTCGCCAGCGCGTTCCATCAGATGAAACACCTCGGCCGAGCGCAGCAGCGCCTTGGTCGGGATGCAGCCCCAGTTCAGGCAAATGCCGCCCAGATGCTCGCGCTCTATCACGGCCACTTTCAGGCCCAGTTGCGCGCCGCGAATGGCGGCCACATAGCCCCCCGGACCAGCGCCAATAACGATTAGGTCATAAGTTGCCATGGGTCATCCCTTCCAAAATGCATTGGTGCGACAATAGCGCCCAATAACGCGCATACAAGGGGGCGTCATGCAATTCTGCTATGTATTTTTGGCATGGCCCGCGCGGCAATCATGCATTTTCGCATGATGCTTATGCGCTTGTTCCGGTTTACTTGCACCCTGAATGGCCTAAATGCTGTCCATAGTACATTTTTTATCGAGGATACCATGAACCCTAAAACACCCCTGTTTAGCCTTGCCATTGCAGGCTGCACCGCCCTTGCCACCCCGGCCAGCGCCGATCTGAGCTTTGGTGGCTTTGTCGAATCCGGATATATCAGTTATCTGGGATATAATTACTGGTACGCGCTGCCAACGGCCAAATTGCAGGCCACCTATGAAACCAACGGCTTTTTCGTGGGCATCGGGGTGCAGGAAAGCACGACGCTTGTTCAAGGCATGGTAGAGATTGTTCCTTTTACATCGATCTATTACCAAATCGGGTATCGCAATTTTACGCTGTCCTATGGTGATATCGAAGGCGCGGCCAACCTGTTTCCGCTACACTATTTCTTTTATGACCAGATAAGCTCATGGGCCACCGATACGATTCGGGCGGATTACAACGGCAATGGCCAGCATTTTGCCGTTTCCACGGTTATCGGGTCGCCCGATCAATTCGAAATCGGCTATGCGGGTGCCATCGGCGGGTTCGATATCCGCGCGGGGTATTCCAACTACGCCCAGAAACTGGGCCTGATTGTCGGCAAAGACCTTGGCAACTGGGGCTATCAGATTTCGGGGGTCGGGTTGTTCAACAACTGGGGCGACGTGAACAGTTACGGCGGCGTAACCCTGTTTTACGACCTTTCCCCGCGCCTTAGCATTGCCGGAAATCTGGCAATCGATAATACCGGCGGGCTGCTTTACGGGTTGATCGCCACCTACGAGGCCGAGCGGTTCAGCGCCGATATCGGCATCACCGGAACCGACGAATTGCCTGC
>JALXER010000228.1 GCA_027069385.1 Paracoccaceae bacterium | reverse complement strand
GCGTTGTCGTCGAGCGGGGCGGGGTGTTGCAGCCCGCCGGTCCATGCAGAGGTGGACGCGATCGAGTTGGTCGAGGTTGCCTCTCCCTTCTGGTGCTGGCGATAGTGGCGGGTTACGGTGCCGTGTGCGGCTTCGGCCTCGACGGTTTTGCCATCGGGGGTCATCAGGATAGAGGTCATCAGCCCGAGCGAGCCAAACCCCTGCGCCACCGTGTCGGATTGCACATCACCGTCATAGTTCTTGCAGGCCCAGACAAATTTGCCCGACCATTTCATCGCCGCTGCCACCATGTCGTCGATCAGACGGTGTTCGTAGGTGATGCCCGCCTCTGCAAACTTGTCGGCAAATTCCGCATCGAAGATTTCCTGAAACAGATCCTTGAAGCGGCCGTCATAGGCCTTGAGAATGGTGTTTTTGGTCGACAGGTACAGCGGCCAGCCCATTTTCAGCGCATAGTTCATAGAGGCGCGGGCAAAGTCGCGGATGCTGTCATCGCGGTTATACATGCCCATAAATACCCCCGAGGAGGGCGCGTCATAGACTTCTTCCTCGATCACCGTGCCGTCTTCGCCGACAAATTTCATGCTGAGCTTGCCAGCCCCGGGATAGCGGAAATCGGTAGCCTTGTACTGGTCACCAAAGGCGTGGCGGCCAATGACGATCGGGTCGGTCCAGCCCGGCACAAGGCGCGGGACGTTTTGGCAAATGATCGGCGCGCGAAAGATCGTACCGCCCAGAATGTTGCGCAACGTGCCGTTGGGTGATTTCCACATCTTTTTCAGGCCGAATTCCTCGACCCTGGCCTCATCCGGCGTGATGGTCGCACACTTGACGCCAACCCCGTATTTCTTGATGGCTTCTGCGGCGTCGATGGTGATCTGGTCGTCGGTTGCATCGCGACTTTCCATGCCGAGGTCATAGTATTTCAGGTCGATATCAAGATAGGGCAGGATCAGCTTGTCCTTGATAAACTGCCAGATGATGCGGGTCATCTCGTCGCCGTCAAGCTCGACAACCGGATTTTCGACTTTGATCTTTGCCATGGTTCGTTCCCCTATGGATTCGTTGCGTTGGCCGAGTTCTAGACCATCGCGGCGCAAAAGAAAAGGGCGCTGTATGCGTTAGTATACCGAATGTGATGAATTGCAATTGCGCCCGCCCCGTCGTATCACGCGCAAAACCAATACAGGAGCGCCCATGTCCGGCACCAATCACCGCAAAGACCAAGGCTGGCAGGGGCCGACGCCGGCATTTATTCTGGTCAACCCGCAGATGGGTGAAAACATCGGCGGCGCGGCGCGGGCGATGTGGAATTTCGGGCTGGACCGGATGCGCCTTATTGCGCCGCGCGATGGCTGGCCCAATCCGGCGGCGGTGGCGATGGCCAGCGGTGCGGGTCGGGTGCTGGACGGGGTGCAGGTGGTTGAAACGACCGGTGCGGCGCTGAAAGACCTGAATTATGTGTTTGCCACCACGGCGCGCAATCGCGACCTGACCAAGCCGGTTATGACGCCCGAACGCGCCATGGCTCATGCGCGTGAATTGACCGCCAACGGGCAAAAGGTGGGGGTGATGTTCGGGCCGGAACGCGCCGGTTTGCAAAATGCCGATGTGGTGCAGGCCGATGCGCTGATCTCTATTCCGGTCAATCCGGCCTTTGCCTCGCTTAATCTGGCGCAATCGGTGCTGCTGGTCGCCTATGAATGGCGCCGCCTTGGCGATGATACCCCGCCCGAGGTGCTGGCGCTGGGCAAGGCCCGCTTTGCCAGCAATATCGAGCGCCAGAAGCTGAATGACCGGCTTGAAGCGCGGTTGGAGGATGCGGGGTTTTTCTGGCCCGAGGAAAAACGCGAATCAATGGTGGAAAACCTGCGCAACCTGTTCGCCCGCATGCCCCTGACCGACGCCGATATCCGGCTGCTGCACGGCGTGGTCAAGGCGCTGGGCCGCAAGCGGCCCTAGGGGCAGGTCCTAACCCGTTTGCATTTCCGCCAGATAGTCGCGTGAAAAGTCGGTTTTGATCTGAACCCACATGGGCAGATGGTCGGACATCTGGAAGGTGCGCCAATAGGTCTTGTAGTAAAGCGACTTGTTTTTGCGCGGTTTGCCGCTGGAGGTGGTGGTATAGGAATCGCCCATTTTAGCGGCATAGATTGCCTCGTCTTCGGGGCGGTAGACCACGTCGTAATAGTCAAACACATTGGCGCGCCCGCTGGGTTCGAACCGGTGCTTGTGCGGGTAGATGGCGATCTGGTCATAAAACCGCTTTTCCTTGGTGCTGATATTGCTTTGCGGCAGGGATTGCAGGCTTTCGTCGATTTCAAAACCGGCGGCGGTCAGGGCTTCCATGGTGGAATCCTCGGGGTTGTAAATGTTGAAATCCCCCAGCAACACCATGTTTTCAGGCGCTTTTCTGCTGCGCGCCCGTTTGGCCAGCAAATCGGCGATCATGCGGATTTCCTTGACGCGCTTGGGGTTGTTCGGCTCGTCTTTGCCATACATGATATGCACGGTGCACAGCATCAGGTGGGACCAGCCGGTGCGAAAGCTGCACATGAAGGGCGTGCGGTATAGCTGGGTTGCGGGGTCATAGCGCAGGGTTTTGCGGCCCTCTTTTACCTCTATGGCGGGCATCACCACCTCGCCGGCCTTGCGGGTAAAGGAAACGCTGCGCTTGTCGTAGATAAATGCCATGCGTTCGCGATTGCCCGGGGTGCCCTCGGATACATCCGAGACGATGTAATCCCAGTTGTCGCGCCCCAGAATGGCCAGCACCTTGTAGAGGGCGCCCAGATCCTCGCGCACTTCCTGCACCGCGATCAGGTCAAAATGAGAGATGATTTCGGCGATGTAGAACAGCGGTTCGTCGGTGCGCATCCCATAGCTGGGCGCGTCGAATTCGCGGATATTCCATGTGGCGAGCAGGGTCATCGAGGCGCATTTCTGCGGCACATCGGCGGCTAGCTTGTCTTTTAGTGCCAGCAAGCGCGTGGCAATGCGGGCCTTGTCGGGGTTGTGGTTTAGTCTGGCATAATACATTTTGGATCCTTAAATATTGCTGTGAATACCGTCAGGGTCGCCGCGCGCGGGTTTTTTGTCAACAAGACTGGACCCGCGCGGCGCTTTGATCTAGGGACGATGCAGCAAAAACAGGGTGTCAGATGAGCCAGAGCCGAAACATTTTTCAAGACGTCAGCAGCGCGCAACCCGAAGCGCCCAAACCCGCCGGCAAACCGGCCCGCTCGCGGCGCGGGATTGCGGTGTGGCTGATGGTGATATTCGCGCTGGTGGTGATGATGATCGTGGTGGGCGGGCTGACCCGCCTGACCGATAGCGGGCTGTCGATTACCGAATGGAAGCCGGTAACCGGGGCGATTCCGCCGCTAAGCGATGCCGACTGGCAGGAAGAATTCGCCAAGTATCAGGCCTCGCCCGAGTTCCGGTTGCAGAACATGCACATGGACCTGAGCGCGTTCAAGGGCATATTCTGGTGGGAATGGGCGCACCGGTTTCTGGGTCGGGTGATCGGGCTGGTCTGGGGCGTGGGCTTTTTGTGGTTCTGGCTGCGCAAGGCGATTCCGACCGGCTGGACCGGGCGCTTGCTGGGCATTGGCGTGCTGGGCGGGGTGCAGGGCGCGATCGGCTGGTGGATGGTGTCATCGGGGTTGAGCGGATTTGCGGTGGATGTGGCCAGCTATCGGCTGGCGATCCATCTGGGGCTGGCCTTTCTGATTCTGGGGCTGATCGCATGGTATCTGCCGGCCCTGCGCATGGGGGCTACCGAGGTGATTCAAGCCCGCCGCCAGCGGCTGCACGGGCTTGGGCGGCTGGGCACCGTGATGGTGGTGCTGGTGTTCTTGCAAGTATTGCTGGGCGCGCTGGTCGCGGGCATTGATGCGGGGCAGGGCTATACGGACTGGCCGCTGATGCAGGGCGAATTCCTGCCCTCGAGCAGTTTCGATCTGGAGCCGTTCTGGAGCAATTTCCTGCAAAATCCGGCGCTGGTGCAATGGAATCACCGGATGCTGGGCTATCTGGTGGCGCTGGTGGCGGTGCTGACATGGTGGAAAAGCCGCGCCTCGGCGCTGGACGGGGTGAAGCGCTGGCATCTGGTCATGGTGCTTGCCGTAGCGGTGCAGGTCGGCCTTGGCATTACCACGGTGCTGTTTGCAGCGCAGGCCCATATCGCCATTACCCACCAGCTGGGCGCGGTGATCATCTTTGCCCTTACCCTGCGCGCCCGCTTTGAATCCGCCTATCCCGCCGCCCAGAAAATCGCCCGGGCCTAGGTCTGCGCCCTAGCAAGCCCTCTCGGGCCGTCTGCCTCCTCGAGGAGCCGTAAACGGCCCCTCTCGTCGGCAGAGCTGCCGCGACGGGGTGGCGATTTCGGGGTGTAATGGCGCGCGACGGGTCAATTATAGTGCAGGCTTTCCATGCCCTCATACACTTCGTAACTTTCGGCACGGGCGTTGTTCCACGGAACGCGATAGGCCTCCACCCGGATATCGCCGTTCAGCAATTCGTCGGGCTTCAACTCGTTATAGATCTTGGCCCCCGAGATGGTTTCACCGCTTTTCTGGCGCACCATCAGGTGCTTGGGCTGCAAGTCATAGGGCGTAGACAGCCCGGCAGCGCCGATCATTTCTGCCACGGCCTTGAGGGTATTTTTGTGAAAATTCGCCACCCGTTTCGATTTGTCTTCCACATCTACGGCGCGTTGGCGCAGCTTATCTTGCGTGGTAATGCCCACCGGACAGCGGTTGGTATGACAGGCCTGCGCCTGCACGCAGCCGATAGAGAACATGAACCCGCGCGCCGAGTTCACCCAGTCCGCGCCCATGGCATAGGTGCGGGCCAGATCGTAGGCGGTAATCAGCTTGCCCGCCGCGCCAATCCTGATCTGGTCGCGCAGGCCCGCCCCGACCAGCGTGTTGACCACAAAGGTTAGCCCCTCGACCAGCGGCATGCCGATATGGTTGGCAAATTCCAGCGGTGCCGCGCCGGTGCCGCCTTCTTTGCCGTCCACCACAATGAAATCGGGCACGATTTGGGTTTTGAGCATCGCCTTGACCATGCACATAAACTCGCGCCGATGCCCGACACACAGCTTGAATCCGACGGGTTTACCGCCCGAAAGCTTGCGCAGCTTTGCCAGAAATTCCATGAATTCGATCGGGGTGCTGAACGCCGAATGCACGGCGGGCGAGACACAATCCTGATCCATGGGAATGCCGCGCGC
>JALXER010000227.1 GCA_027069385.1 Paracoccaceae bacterium | reverse complement strand
CGCCAACCCTGCACGCACCTGCATCTTCATTCTTCCATAAATACTCTCAGGGGGGAGCGACGTATGTCGCGAGGGGGCGGAACGCCCCCCTACCGCCCGCAGGGCGGCCCGGCCCAAAGGGAAGCCTTGTGTTTGGCTTGCCAAACACAAGGCTGGACTGCGGGAGCGCCCGGTTCGAGTTAAGCGGCGTCGCCGATGGGGGTGGTAAAATCGATGCCGGTTATTTCTGCACTCTCGACCAGATCGCGGGTATAGGTATTGGCGGCTTTGATCCATGCCACCTGTTCCAGCTTCTGCCGGATTGCCGGTTTTACCGCGTCATAGGGCAGGGCGTCGCCTTTGACCTTTTCATCCATCCGGATAATGTGAAACCCAAAGCGGGTCGAGACCACTTCGGGGTGGATTTCGCCGGGGTTCAGGATTGCCAGCACCTCTTCGAATTCGGGCACCGTATCGCCACTGGCCAGTTGTCCCAGTTCGCCGCCATTTTCTTTGGACGGGCAGGCCGAGACTTCGCGGGCCAGCGTTCCAAAGGTTTTGGGATTGTCGAGCACTTTTGCCAGTATCATATCTGCGTTGGTTTTAGCTTCGGCCCGCGCGGCCATGTCGTCGGGCTTGGCCGGAAACAGGATATGGGCGGGTTGAAACAGATCGGGCGAGCGGAAAAGCTCGGGTTGTTTGTCAAAAATTGCCTGACAGGCATCATCACTGACTGGTTCCGCGTCGATCTCTTGCTCGGCAACCTGGCGGATCAGGGATTCCTCGTCGGTTTCCACCTTGCCCGGGGCCAGTTCTTGCGGGTCGGGGGCAAAGCCGAATTCGGCGGCCTTGTCCAGCATCAACTGGCGGATCACCAGTGCGCGGGCGGCGGCGCGCCACGCGTAACCCGGCTTATCAGCCGGGGCATTATGGTTCTGGGCCTCGGCAGCAATTGCCGCCGAGGTGATTTCTGTGCCGTTCACGCTGACGGCGGGCATAAGCGCGCTCATCAGCTTTTGCCTTTGCGGGTGCGCACGATCTGGAAACCGGGCCGCCAGATATAGCGGATCGGGGCCGAGAGCATATGCACCAACCGGGTGAACGGGAAGATCAAAAAGATCGTCAGGCCAAGGAAGATATGGATCTTGAACAGGATGTTTGCATCTTCGATATAGCTGGCGGCATTGCCGTCAAAGGTAAAGATACCGCTGGCCCATGCCATGAATTTGGTCATTTCGTGGCCGTCCAGATGGCCAAGGCTGACAAAGATCGTCATTAGACCCAGCACCAATTGGGCCAGCAACAACAGAATGATCATCGTATCGGCCAGGCTGGATGTGGCCCGCACCCGCGGGTCGGTCAACCGGCGATGCGCCAGCATCAACCCGCCGATCAGCGCCGAGATACCGGCGACGCCGCCAAGTACGATGGCGATCATCTGTTTGGCACCATGGCTGACGCCCAAAGCATCCCAGACCGACAACGGGGTCAGCAAGCCGACCAGATGGCCGCCAAAGATGGCCAATACGCCCACATGGAACAGCACCGAGCCAACGATCAGCTGCTTGCGGCGCAAGAGCTGGCTGGAGCTGGATTTCCAGGTGTAGGGGTCGCGCTCGTAGCGCGCGATGCTGCCGACGGCCAGAACCGTCAGGGCAATATAGGGATAGATTCCGTAAAGAAACTGATGCATGTTCGCCTCCTATTTGTTGGCGCCAACCCATTCGGGCTGGGCTTTGGGCGTTAGTTTGTCGATATTGGCGAGCATGTCGCGAGACACGGGACACCCGGCTTCGGGATCGGGGCCAAAGGTGACTTCGGCCTCTTCCCATACTTCGTCGAGCTTTTCCAGATCTTCGGGGTTGTCGTCCTTGACGGTCAGCAACTCGGCCACCAGTTTGTCGCCCGGGTCAACCCCGGCAAACTCGGCCAAACCGATGAACAGCGGCGCATAGGTGCTTTCGCGGCGCGCCAGACGTTCGCCAAGGGCGGCAATGATATGCCCCGCATCCCGCATCAGGTCGCGGGCCTCGGCCAGGGGGCGCTGGGACGCGAATTCCAGCAGAATCGGCAGGTGGTCGGGCAACTCGGTGCTTTGCAGGTCAAACCCGCCGGCGCGATAGGTTTCCAGCAGGTCAACCATGGCCGGTCCACGGTCACGGCTGTCGCCGTGCACATGTTCGAACAGGTTGAGCGACAGGGTGCGCGAGCGGTCAAACAGCAGAACATAGCGTTCTTGCAGTTCATAGATGTCCAGTTCTTCCAATTCGGCCAGCAGGGGCTGAAGCGAAAGAATGGCATCGTCCGACAGGATTGCCTCGTCTATCAGGATGCTGCGGATCTCTCCGACGGCGGCTTTCAACTCGTCGCCGGGATAGGTCAGCAGGGCCGACAGGGCTTTGAATGTCTTGCTCATTCTGCGGCCTCCTGTGGAACGACGAATTTACGCGACCCGAACAGCTTTTTGCCGCTATTGCCGGTGGAACACTGGTTCCCGTCGGTAAAGCCGCAGCCACCGCGCAAGTCATAGGCATCCTCGACATTTTCGCGGTGCGTGGTGGGCACGACAAAGCGGTCCTCGTAATTGGCAATCGACATGACGTGATACATGTCCTCGACCTCTAGCGGGGTCATGCCAACCTGCTCGGCGATGGCGTTATCCACTACCCCGTCAATCAGCTTGGAGCGCATATACCCGCGCATGGCCAGCATCCGTTCCAGCGCCGAAACCACCGGGGCCTCGTCGCCCGCGGTCAGCATATTGGCCAGATACCGCACCGGAATGCGCAGCGATTGCACATCGGGCATGCCGTTATTGACGCTGATCTTGCCCGCCTCGGCGGCGTTCTGGATCGGGCTGAGCGGCGGGATATACCAAACCATCGGCAAGGTGCGATATTCCGGGTGCAACGGGAAGGCAATTTTCCATTCCATCGCCATTTTCCAGATCGGCGACTTGCGCGCGCTTTCCAGCCAGTCTTCGGGGACACCGCTTTCGCGGGCTGCCTCTATGACCGCCGGATCATTGGGGTCAAGGAACACATCCAGCTGGGCGTCGTACAGCTCTTGCTCGCTGCCCATAGAGGCGGCGTCGCCGATTTTGTCGGCGTCATACAGCATCACACCAAGGTAACGAATGCGCCCGACGCAGGTTTCGGAGCATACCGTCGGCAACCCGCTTTCGATCCGCGGGTAACAGAAGGTGCATTTTTCCGATTTGCCGGATTCCCAGTTGTAATAGATCTTTTTGTAGGGACAGCCGGAAATACACATGCGCCAACCGCGACATTTGTCCTGGTCGATCAGCACCACGCCGTCTTCCTCGCGCTTGTAGATCGCGCCGGATGGACAAGAGGCAACACAGGTCGGGTTCAGGCAGTGTTCGCAAAGCCGGGGCAGGTACATCATGAAGGTGTTTTCATATTCACCATACATTTCTTTCTGCACACCTTCAAAGTTGTAATCCTTTGAACGCTTTTCGAACTCGCCGCCCAGGATTTCCTCCCAGTTGGGGCCCCATTCGATTTTCTCCATCCGTTCGCCCGATACTTTGGAGCGCGGGCGCGCGGTTGGGAAATGCTCCATCAGGGGGGCGGATTTCAGGTGGTCATAATCGAAATCGAACGGTTCGTAATAGTCGTCGATTTCGGGCAGGTTCGGGTTGCCAAAGATATTGGCCAGAATCCGCCATTTCGCCCCCTGTTTGGGGATCAGCTTGCCCGCTTTGGTGCGGGTCCAGCCGCCATTCCAGGATTTCTGGTTTTCCCAGTCTTTGGGATACCCGATACCCGGCTTGGTTTCGACATTGTTGAACCACGCGTATTCAACGCCGTCCCGAGAGGTCCAGACGTTTTTACATGTGACAGAGCATGTGTGGCACCCGATGCATTTATCGAGGTTGAGCACCATGCCTATTTGCGCACGAACTTTCATTATTCTGCTGCCTCCACTTTGGCGGGTTGGTCGAGCCAATCCACTTTGTTCATTTTGCGAACGATCACAAATTCATCGCGGTTTGACCCGACGGTGCCGTAATAGTTGAACCCGTAGGATTGTTGCGCGTAGGCGCCGATCATATGGGTCGGTTTTACGGTCGTGCGGGTAACCGAGTTGTGGATCCCCCCGCGAATACCGGTTTTTTGAGACCCCGGCACGTTCACGATTTTTTCCTGCGCGTGATACATAAAGGTCGTGCCTTCTTTCATGCGCTGCGAAACCACCGCACGGGCGACCAGCGCACCGTTGACGTTATAGGCCTCGATCCAGTCATTATCGACAATACCGGCCTTTTTCGCATCGACCTCGGAAATCCAGACACAAGGGCCGCCGCGGTTCAGCGTCAGCATGTGCAGGTTGTCCGAATAGGTCGAGTGGATGCCCCATTTCT
Source organism: Paracoccaceae bacterium (assembly GCA_027069385.1). Classification (GTDB taxonomy): domain Bacteria; phylum Pseudomonadota; class Alphaproteobacteria; order Rhodobacterales; family Rhodobacteraceae; genus UBA3077. Next base: position 903 of record JALXER010000227.1, on the reverse strand, counting down.
GGTGCGGTGTGATAAAGTTCAGCACCACATGCGGTTCATTCGCGTCATCCTGTACGGTCGCGTTGATGGTTTTCAGGTCAACCGGCGGACGATAGACGCAGAAAGATTCCCCAAAGGCCCGCATCCACAGGTGATCCTGATACAGTTGCTGGCGACCGGTAACGGTGCGCCACGGGATCAACTCGTGGACGTTGGTATAGCCGGCGTTATAGGACACATGTTCGTCCTCCAGCCCCGACCATGTGGGCGACGAGATAATTTTACGCGGTTGCACGGCAATGTCGCGGAACCGGATCTTCTCGTCCTCTTTGGGTTTGGCCAGATGGGTATGGTCAATGCCGGTGGCATTACCCAGCTGTTCCCACGCTTTCACGGCAACTTGCCCGTTGGTTTCGGGGGCCAGCATCAGGATCATCTCGGCCGCGTCAATCGCGGTGTCGATTTTGGGAAGCCCCTTGGCGACGGTATCCTCGGTGACAATACCGTTCAGGTCGCGCAGGTTCTGCATCTCTACTTTGGTATCCCATGCGATGCCCTTGCCGCCATTGCCGATTTTATCCATCAACGGCCCGATCGCGGTGTATTTGTCATAGATTTGCGAATAGTCGCGCTCTATGGCGATATAGGCGGGCGCGGTTTTGCCCGGGATCAGATCGCATTCACCTTTCTTCCAGTCCTGCACGGTGGGCTGTGCCACCTCGCCGGGGCTGTCATGCTGCATGGGCAATTGCACGATATCGGTTTCGACACCCAGAACTTCGGGGGCGATTTCCGACAGGCGCTTGGCCAGCAGTTTGAAGATTTCCCAATCCGATTTGGATTCGTAGGCCGGATCAACCGCTGCCTGAAGCGGGTGGATGAACGGGTGCATGTCGCTGGTGTTCATGTCGTCTTTTTCATACC
>JALXER010000226.1 GCA_027069385.1 Paracoccaceae bacterium | reverse complement strand
CACAGGGGCACATGATCATTGCGGTCGGCGCAACCTGATTGATCCAGCAGGCATCATGCCCCGCGCCTGAAACGATATCCATATGGCTATAGCCCAAGCGCTCGGCCGCATCGCGCACCGCGCTCACGCAGCTTTCGTCAAAGGCGGGCGGGTCAAACTGCCCGACGACCTCGGCCGAGAATTCCAGCCCCAGTTCCTTGCAAATCCCCGGCGCTTTCTCCAGCATTTCATCCACCATGCCCTGCATAATGTCGAGGAAATGGCTGCGGAAATCCACCGTGAACACCACCTTTTCAGGGATGATATTGCGGCTGTTCGGGTAGACGTCGATATGCCCGATCGCCCCCACCGCATTGGGTTGGTGCTGCATGGCGATTTCATGCACCAGTTCGGTGATCTGCGCCAATCCCCGCCCCGCATTGCGTCGCATATACATCGGCGTTGATCCGGTATGCTGGCCCTTGCCCGTCACCGTGCATTCCACCCAGCGCAGGCCCTGCCCGTGGGTGACTACCCCGATCAGCTTGTCCTCGGCCTCCAGTATCGGCCCCTGCTCGATGTGGTATTCGAACATCGCGTGCATCTTGCGCTGGCCGACAGGCTCATCGCCCTCCCAGCCGATGCGTTTCAGTTCGTCGCCAAAGCGCTTGCCTTCGGCATCCACGCGGTCCTTGGCCCAGTCCTCCTCCAGCACACCGGCGAACACGCCGCTGGCCAGCATGGCGGGGGCAAAGCGGGTGCCCTCTTCATTGGTCCAGTTGGTCACCACAATCGGGTGCTTGGTTTTGACGTTCATATCGTTCAGGCTGCGCACCAGCTCCAGCCCCGAAAGCACGCCCAAAACCCCGTCATACTTGCCGCCGGTGGGCTGGGTATCAAGGTGGCTGCCCGCATAAACCGGCAGCGCCTCCGGGTCGGTGCCCTCGCGGCGTGCAAACATGTTGCCCATGCTGTCCACCGCCACGGTCATCCCCGCCTCTTCGCACCATTTCTGGAACAGCGCGCGACCCTCGCCATCGGCATCGGTCAGGGTCTGGCGGTTATTGCCCCCCGCCACGCCCGGCCCGATCTTGGCCATTTCCATCAGCGAGTCCCACAGGCGCTCGCCATTAATCTTCATATTTGCAGCCGGTGCAACCATGGTTATTCTCCCTCAGATCAAGTTCTTCAATACGTTGGTGAGCTTGCCGAACAGCTCGTCAATATGGTGCTTTTCGATGATCAAGGGCGGCGACAGCGCGATGATGTCCCCCGTCGTCCTGATCAGCAGATCCTTTTCATAGGCGTCCAGAAACGCCTGAAACGCCCGCTTGGTCGGCTTGCCCTCGATCGGGGCCAGTTCCACCGCGCCGATCAGGCCCTCGTTACGAATATCGATCACGTTGGGCAGGCCTTTCAGGGCGTGCAACGCGTCCTCCCAATAGGGGGCCAGATCGCGGGCGTTCTCGAACAGCCCGTCTTCCTGATAGGTGGCCAACGTGGCCAACCCCGCCGCCGAGGCCACCGGATTGCCCGAATAGGTATAGCCGTGGAACAGCTCTATCAGGCCCTCGTCGCCTTGCATAAACGCATCGTGAATCTCGCTGCTCGCCAGCACCGCCCCCATCGGGATCACCCCGTTGGTCAGCCCCTTGGCCGTGGTCATCAAATCAGGCGTCACCCCGTAATGGGTGGCCCCGAAAGCGCTGCCAAGCCGCCCAAAACCGGTAATCACCTCGTCAAAAATCAGCAGAATGCCGTGCTTTTTGGTAATCGCCCGAATGCGCTCCAAGTATCCCTTGGGCGGCAGCAATACGCCGGTAGACCCTGCCATCGGTTCAATAATCACCGCCGCAATGTTGCTGGCATCACCCAGCGCCACGATGCGTTCCAGTTCATCCGCGATCTCGGCCCCGTGTTCGGGCTGTCCGCGCGTAAACGCATTTTCCGGAATGTGCGTATGAGGCATATGGTCCACCCCGTTCAGCAGGGTGCCAAAAGTCTTGCGGTTCGGCCCGATACCGCCCACCGAAATGCCACCAAAATTCACCCCGTGATAACCGCGTTCGCGCCCGATCAGCCGTGTGCGCGTGCCCTCACCCCGCGCCCGATGATAAGCAATGGCGATTTTCAGCGCCGTTTCCACCGATTCCGAGCCGGAATTGGTGTAAAACACATGGTCCATCCCATCGGGTGCCATATCGACCAGCCGGTTCGCCAGTTCAAACGCCTTGGGGTGCCCCATCTGGAAAGCGGGTGCATAGTCAAGCTCGGTCAACTGTTTGCTTACCGCCTCGGTAATGCGGCGCTGGTTATGCCCCGCATTCACGCACCATAACCCCGCCGTGCCGTCCAGCACCTTGCGGCCATCGGATGTGGTGTAATACATCCCGTCCGCCGCCACAAACATACGCGGGTTTTTCTTGAATTGACGGTTAGCGGTGAACGGCATCCAGAATGCGTTCAGGTCATTAGGGGCGGTCATGCCAATCCTCCGAAAATAAAAAATCCTTTGACCATTTGGTCAGGATGACGCTAGCATAGCTGACCAACTAGTCAAGAATTTGTTTGGGGAAACCGTATTTATGCAGGTCAACACCGCCAAGAAAACCCGTATCCGGCAGGAAAACCTGTCGATTATTCTTGGCAAAGCCGAGCAAATCTTTGCCGAGTTCGGCTTTAAGGGTGCGACCATGCAGGCGATTGCCGACGCGGCCGATCTACCCAAGGCCAACCTGCACTATTACTTCCCGACCAAGCTGGCCCTGTACCGTCAGGTGATCGAGCGGATTTTCACCATCTGGCTGGAGGCCGCCGATTCGTTTGATACCTCGGCCACCCCGCAAGAGGCCCTGACCCGCTATATCCGCAAAAAGATGGAGATCAGCCGCGCGCATCCCTATGGCTCCAAGGTGTGGGCCAACGAAGTCATTCAGGGCGCGCCGATCATTCAGGACTATCTGCAAACCACGCTGAACGAGTGGACCGATACCCGTATCGCGGTGATCAACCGCTGGATCGAACAGGGGCTGATCGACCCGATCGACCCGCGCCATCTGCTCTATATGATCTGGGCCACCACGCAACACTATGCGGATTTCTCGCACCAGATCGCCACGCTAAATGACAACCGCCCGCTGGATGACGCGCAGTGGCAACGGGCAACCCGCAACGTGACCGATGTCATTCTAAAGGGAATCGGTGCATAATGCGCCCTGTCGGAACTTGCTAGGGCGTAGACCCATAACCCACAGGCCACCAGTTTGACGGATTTTCGTTCTGACCAGGCGCAAGGCCGCAGGAATAGTGGTTCTATTTCAAGGCGTTGCAACACAGTCAGGGCGAAAATCCGCCAAACCCGAAGGGCGCGATCCTCGCTTCATCTCAATGGCTCGGGGCGCTTGCAAAGGGAACCACCCTGTGCCGCGCGCTCCGAACCATTGAGATGAAGCGAGGGTCGCGCTGGTGGCCTGTGGGTTATGGATCTACGCCCAACGATGCACGAACCGGCCTGAAAAGCCTTGAAGTTATGGCTCAAAACCCCGATACAAAAACACCCGCCCTTTTGATTCTGGTTAGTTGAGTACACGCCCCGATGCATAATCCGGTTCCACAACCCAAGAAACCCACCCGCATCCAGCAGGAAAAGACCAGGGCAATTCTGGATGCGGCGCTGGATGTGTTTTCGAAATACGGGTTTCGCGGCGCGACGCTCGACCAGATCGCCACGGCGGCGGGCATGTCCAAGCCCAACCTGCTCTACTATTTCGCCGGCAAGGAAGCGTTGCATCAGGCGCTGCTGGAACGGCTGATGGAAACCTGGCTGGAACCGCTGCAAAAGCTGGATGCCGCCGGTGACCCGCTGGACGAAATTTGCGCCTATGTGCATCGCAAACTGGAACTGGCCCGCGATTTTCCGCGTGAAAGCCGCCTGTTTGCCAACGAGATTATTCAGGGTGCGCCGCGCATTGCCGACAGCCTGACCGGCCAGCTAAAACCGCTGGTCGATGAAAAGGCCGCGGTGATTGGCGCATGGGCGCGCGCCGGTCGGATTGCCGATGTGAACCCGCACCACCTGATCTTTTCCATCTGGTCGAGCACCCAGCACTATGCGGATTTCGACACCCAGATCAACGCGGTGCTGGGCAGCGCCTATCCGGACCGTTTCACCGATGCCGACCGGTTTCTTGAACAAATGTTCCGCCGCGCCCTAGGGTCAGGCGAAAAATCTGCCAAACCGGTGGTGTCGGATTAATGGGGCCTGACCCTAACGGTTGCGTAGCAGCATCAACAGCGCCAGAATGCTTAGGCCGACTCCGATCAGGATCCTGCCGGGCGGCCAATGGGCATGCAGCGCCCCCTCCCACAGAATGACGAAGGACGGGGTCAGATAGGTATAGGCCATGACCTTGGCACTGGGCAGATGCAGGGTCGCGTATTGCAACAGAAAAAACGTAGCAGCGCTGGCAAAGATCACCAGATAGGCCAGCGTGATCCACAGTCTTGCGGGCAGGCCGGCCCAGTCCGTCGCGATGATCTGCGGGCCGGCATAGGTTGCCAGCACAACAAACCCCGCCACCATTATCCCGAAGGTAAACACCAAGGGCGGCTCGCCACGGTTCAGCTTGCGTGAAAGCGGCGTATAGACGGCGTGCGCGATGCTCCCGATAAAGAACAGCACCTCTCCGCGCCCGGGGTCAAAGGCCAGCAGCAACCCGATATCGGCGCGAAATATGACCCATAAGGCACCCACCCCGCCAATGGCCAGCGCCAGCACCATCGAACGGGTGGTAATCTGACGCAATAACAGCCAGCCAAACCCCGCCGCCATAATCGGCGTCAAGGTGAACACCGCCGCGGTCGATACCGCCGACGCGGTTTGCAGCCCGGCAAACATCAACACAAAGTAAACCGAGAACAACCCGCCAAGCAGCAGATAGCGCCATGGCACCACAAAATACTGCCGCCTGAACCCCGGCCCCGCCACGACCATCACGCCAATCAGCACGCCCGCCAGCAAAAAGCGCAGCGCCATCAACGCCCCCGGGTCCACCAGCCCAGCCACCTGCGCCCCCAGCGAAAACGACCCCGAGACCAAAGCGCTAAACCCCAGCATGGCCGCGTGCCCGCGTGCCGCACTCATGGATTTCTTCTTTTTATAAGTATCCGCAGGGGGGAATTGCCGGCACGGCAAGGGGGGCGGGCACGCCCCCGCCGAGGCGAAGCCGAGGCCCGGCCCAACGGGAAGAGGCTTGTTTGGCTTGCCAAACAACGCCGATGACGGGCGGGAGAGCCCCGAACAACCCGGCACGCTTTGCACTCG
>JALXER010000225.1 GCA_027069385.1 Paracoccaceae bacterium | reverse complement strand
CTTCACCACAAACACACCCGTACCCATCACGCGCCCTAGGCGCGTCCCGACCTTCCCCCAAGCACAACCAACGCTAGCGCAGCGACCCCGCCCGATGGCGAAGCCGAGGGCGCGCGGCCCAAAGGGAAGTCGTGGACTGGCTTTAGCCAGTCCATGGCTGGACTGCGGGAGGGGTTCGGCTGGTTACGAGGTTGCTTTCTTTGTCCAGTTTCCCCGTTCGTCCTGTGCCCAATAGACCGCGTCAAGGTCGCTTTGGGCCACGGTTTTCCAATTCTGGCGGGCCTGTTGCACCGCGTCCGGATCGTTGCCGTCAAACAGCAGCGCCACCGTATCAAACGCGGCCATACCTGCCGGATCCAGCGGCGCGCCATCGATCAGCATCAGCACATTGGCCGCGTTCGCATTGTCACCACTGCCGCTTAGTAGCACCGGTTGTTCGGCCTCGTTGCCCTGCCCTTCCAGCCCGTGCGGCAGGAACCCGTCTTCGGGGCGGGTCCAGAGCAGCGTATCCAGAAAGGCCAGCCGCTCGGGGTTTGCCCCGTGCACCAGCACCCGCCAGCCACGGCCAAGCGAGGTTGCCAGCAGCCGGGGCAGCGTTTGTTCCAGCGGCGCGCCGGTCAGGTGATAGAAACGAACCTCGGTCACATCAGCCCTCGAATTGCTCCGCGATAAGCCTGTCGAGCGCGCGCACCCCCCAGCCCGTAGCGCCCTTGGGCGACAGCTTGGTTGGCCCCGGCGCGGCCACACCGGCGATATCCAGATGGATCCACGGGGTATCGGGCTTGACAAAGCGTTGCAAAAACTGCGCGGCGGTAATCGAGCCGGCCATCCGCCCGCCGGTATTCTTCATATCGGCAAACTTGCAATCGATCTTTTTGTCATAGGCCTTGCCAAGCGGCATGCGCCACGCGGCCTCGCCAGTGGCATCGGCGGCCTTCAAAAACCCCTTGCACAGCGCGTCATCGTTGGAAAACACCCCCGCTGTATGGTGCCCCAGTGCCACCATGATCGCGCCGGTCAGCGTGGCCAGGTCAACCATCCCTTTCGGCGCATATTTTTCCTGCGTGTACCACAGGATATCGGCCAGCACCAGGCGCCCTTCGGCGTCGGTATTGATCACCTCGATCGTGTCGCCTTTCATAGAGGTCACGATATCGCCGGGCCGCGTCGCCATGCCGTCGGGCATGTTTTCGACCAGCCCGACCACGCCAACCACGTTGGCCCGCGCCTTGCGCAGCGCCAGCGCCCGCATCACCCCCGAGACCACCGCCGCGCCGCCCATATCCATGGTCATATCTTCCATCCCCGCCGCCGGTTTCAACGATATGCCGCCGGTATCGAACACCACGCCCTTGCCCACCAGCGCAAACGGCGCTTCGTCACCGCCGCCATTCCAGCGCATCACCGCCACTTTGGACGGGCTGGCCGAGCCCTGGCCGACGCTCAGCAAACTACCCATGCCCAGCTTTTCCAGCTCGGGTTCGTCCAGCACCTCGACCTCCAGCCCAAGGTCGCGCATGGCCAGCAGACGCTTGGCAAATTCGGTGGTGGTCAGCACATTGGCCGGTTCGTTGACCAGATCGCGGGTAAAAAGCACCCCTGCCGCCACGGCCAGCGGGCCTGCGGCGGCGCTGCGGGTGGTGTCGGGATCGCTGACCATCACGGTCAGCCCGCCCGGCGCATCGGCCTTGGCGCTTTTGTGAACACAAAACGCATAGCTGCGCAGCGCGGCCCCTTCGGTGATCGTCACCGACTTGGGATGAGAGGACAGCAACAAGGTGCAATCCTGCCCGCCCGCAAAGGCCGCCATCGCCGCACCGGCATCGCGCGAATCCCCGTGGGTCGCGTTGCGCGCCAGCTTGACCACCTGCACCGAGGGCGCCTGCATGCGTTCGGGCATCGGCATTTCCACCGCCTCGCCGCTATCCAGCTTTTCCCAGCGTTCCGACTCTGCCAGCCGCTTCAACGCGCCGCGCATAAGCGAGTTCACCTTGCGGGTCAGCGGGTTCATCTTGCCGTCAGCATCCATCACCACGCTGATCTTGCTGGTTATTTCGGAAACGGAATCTTTGTCATCGGCAATAAAGGAAATGGAAATCGGCTCGGTCATGGGGGGCTCCTGCGGTTATGGTTGGCGCGATGATAGGGGCGGCAGCGCCGCTTGACCAGTGCCAATTCGCCGGAGTTTTTCCGCCGATGCGCCCCCCGGGCAAGGTTGAGTTTGCCCCGCAAATCTGCGCATATAACCCTGAACAACCGCTGGACCCCGATGAACCGACTCGACCGATATTTTTTGGCACAGCTTATGGCCCCGTTCGGGTTTTTCTCGCTGGTGATCGTGGGCATTCTGTGGCTGGCGCAGGCGTTGCCGCTGGTGGACAAGGTGATTGAAAGCGGCCAGTCGGGGCTGGTCTTTCTTGAGATCACCTCGCTGCTGATCCCGCGCGTGCTGATGGTAGCGGTACCTTTTGCCGGGTTCGGCGCGGCACTGTTTGCCCTGAACCGTCTTTACACCGAGGCCGAACTGGTGGTGATGATGACCGCCGGACAGTCGCCCTTTGCGCTGGCCCGCCCCGTGCTGATTTTCGGCACTTTCGTTATGATGCTGATGGCGGTGACCACGCTCTATCTGGTGCCCGCCAGTCAAACGCAACTGCACAGCCGCCTTCAGGCCATTCAGGCCGAGTTGGCCGGCACCCTGCTGAAAGAGGGCGAATTTATCCATCTGAATGATGACATCACCATTTTCATCCGCGACACCTCGCGGATTGGCGAAATGGCCGGGCTGTTCCTGCATGACCAGAGCGACCCGGACAACCCGATCACCTATTCGGCCAGCAAGGCGCAGTTTTTGCAAGATGACGAACAGATGCGGATTGTGATGGTGGACGGGCTGATCCAGCATTTCAACGCTAAGGACCAGACCCTGAACGTCATCAGTTTCGACCGGTTTTCCTATGATCTGAGCAGCTTTCTGTTTGTTGACACCCACTACAATCGCACGCCCTTCGAGATGTATTTTCACGAATTGATCAACCCGACCCCCGAAATGCTGGCCAGCGACACATGGTGGCTGGGGGATTATACCTCCGAGGCCCACCACAAGCTGACCATCCCGATCAGCGCCCTTGCCCTGCCGCTGATTGCGCTGGCAACCATTCTGGTTGGCGGGTTTCGGCGCGGCGGCTTCATGCGGCGGGTCTTTGTGGCCATTGTTATCGGGGTGTCGCTGCAATCGGCGGTGATTGTAACCAAGTCGATCGTGCAGCAATCGCCCGATCTTTTCTGGATCATGTATGTGCCCAGCCTCGCGGGTTTCGGCATTGCGTGGTACTTTCTTTACAGCACCGGACGCATTCGCCACAAAGCCCCCAAGGTGGCCGTATGACGCTGATCCGCTATGTCTTGTCCAAGTTTTTCTGGAATATCCTCAAGGTCCAGTTCGGGTTCATGTTTCTGATCCTGACCATTGACGGGGTGGAACAACTGCGCATTCTTTCCGCCCATGACGCGCCGGTTTCGGATGCGGTCCGGCTGACGCTGCTGCGCTCGGTCGGCTATATCATGCAAATCTTTCCGCTGGTGATCATGCTGGCATCACTGGCGACGTTTCTGGGGCTGGCGCGCAGTTCGGAGCTGGTGATTTCGCGCGCCGCGGGGCAATCGGCCATTCGTATTCTGGTCGCGCCGGTGCTGGCCACGCTGATCATCGGGGTGGTAATGACCGTCGGGTTTAACCCGATCGTGGCCGCGACGGTGCGACAGGCTGAATCGGTGCTGGAAAAATACAATATCGGCGGCCGCTCGTCGGTATCGCTAAGCGACAAGGGCATCTGGCTGCGTCAGGGCGATGAAACCAGCCAGTTCGTCATTCAGGCCGAACGGGCCAGTTACAATGGCAACAACCTGTTTCAGGTGCGCTGGTTCGAATTCGACAGCACCGGCACCCTGACCCGCCGGATCGAGGCCCAAAAGGCGGTGTTGCAAACCGGTGACTGGCTGATTGAAAACGGCAGGCAATGGCGCTTTGACGGGCAAGGCGACGAGGTCGAGCAAAGCAGTTTCGACGCCCTGCAACTGCCCACCAGCATGACCAGCGACGAAATTCTGGAAAATTTCGCCTCGCCCAAGGCGATTTCGTTCTGGGACCTGCCGCAATTCATTTCCCGGCTTGAAAGCTCGGGCTTTTCCGCCCACCGGCAAAAACTGTTCTATCAGGCCGAGTTGGCCCGCCCGATCCTGCTGGTGGCCATGGTACTGATCGGGGCCGGATTTTCGATGCGGCATGCGCGCTTTGGCCAGACCGGGCTGATGGTGCTGATCGCGGTGTTTTCGGCCTTTGTGCTTTATGCGCTCAAAAGCATTGCCGAGTCGCTGGGTTCGGCGCAGGAAATCCCGATTTTGCTGGCGGCGTGGGGGCCACCGAGCGCGGGGATTCTGCTGACCTTGGGCTTGCTGCTCCACCTCGAAGATGGCTAGACTGGGCGGATGATAGGCTTGCGGTTCATAAAACGGTTTGCGCTGATTCTGTCGGTTTTGTTGCTGGCAGGGGGGCCTGCGGCATGGGCGCAATCCGGCGGGTTTACCTCGTTGATTGCCGATAATATCAGCTATAATCAAACCACTAACCAACTGGTTGCCAATGGCAATGTGCTGATCACCTTCGAAGATACACGGCTGGAGGCCGCCAGCCTGACCTATGACGCCAGCACCAACCGGATTACCGCGACCGGCCCGATTCGCCTGACCGATGGCAGCGGTTCGGTTTTTCTGGCCGACATGGCCGAGCTATCAAGCGATCTGCGTCAGGGCATCATTCACGGCGCGCGCCTGCTGCTGGCCAACCAGTTCCAGATTTCCGCCACCGAAATCCGTCGCGACGCGGGGCGGTTCAACACGCTTTACAACGTGGCCGGATCGTCTTGTCAGGTTTGTCTGGGGCGGCCGGTGCCGCTTTGGCAAATCCGGTCGTCGCGGATCATCCACGACACGCAGGAACGGGTGTTCTATTTCGAGAATGCCCGTTTTGAAGCCTTTGGCCTGCCTATCCTGTGGTTGCCGCGCCTGCGCATGTTCGAACCCGGCGTGACCCGCGCCACCGGCCTGCTGGCCCCGTCTTTTGTGTCCTCCAACGTGCTGGGTTACGGGGTTAAACTGCCGTTTTTCCTGAAACTGGGCGATTATAGCGACGCCACCATCACCCCTTATCTGACCGCCGGCGGTGCCTTTCTGCTGGAAGGAGAGTTTCGCAAACGGTTCTATAACGGCCATATCGACGCGCACGGCGCCTTTGCCCTGTCCGATGG
>JALXER010000224.1 GCA_027069385.1 Paracoccaceae bacterium | reverse complement strand
CGCTTCGGTTTCCTCGCCGTAAAACAGCGGCGGAAAGGTCGGGTCTTCGGGCTGTTCGAACAGGTTCATTCAAGCGCCCCGGTGTCGATCAGCTTGCGGGCAATGGCGCGGAACGCCTGCGCGGGCGCGCTTTCGGGGTCGGAAACCACGATCGGCGCGCCCCCGTCGGCGGCGGTGCGGATGTCGATATGCAGCGGGATTTCGCCCAGAAAGGGCAGGGCGTGCTTTTCGGCCTCGACCTGCGCGCCACCATGGCCGAAAATGTGTTCTTCGTGACCGCAGGCCGAGCAGATATACGTAGACATGTTTTCGATTATCCCCAGCACCGGCGTGTTGGTTTTTCTGAACATATCCATGGCCTTGCGTGCATCCAGAAGGGCGATATCCTGCGGGGTGGAGACCACCACCGCGCCCTTGATCTCGGTCTTTTGCGACAGGGTCAACTGCACATCGCCGGTGCCCGGGGGCAGGTCGATCAGCAGCACGTCAAGCTGGCCCCATTGCACCTGATTGAGCATCTGTTGCAGCGCGCCCATCAGCATCGGGCCGCGCCAGACCACCGCCTCGTTTTCCTTCATCATCAGGCCCATGGACATCATGGTAACGCCGTGATTGCGCAGCGGCAAAATGATTTTGCCATCGGGCGAGGCCGGATGCCCCGTAATGCCCAGCATGCGCGGTTGCGAGGGGCCATAGATATCGGCATCCAGCAGGCCGACGCGCAGCCCTTCGGCGGCCAGCGCCACGGCCAGATTGGCCGAAACCGTCGATTTGCCAACCCCGCCCTTGCCCGAGGCAATGGCGATGATCGTCTTGACGCCGGGCACCGGTTGCGGGCCTTGCGGGGCCGGTTTGGCGCCGCCCCGACCCAGATCGGGGGGCGGTTTGGGGGTGGTGTGCGCGGTCAGCAGCGCCGAAACCTTGTTGACGCCATCCAGCTTTTCCAGCGCTTCGACGGCGCTGGTGCGTACTGCCTCCATGGCGACCTGATGGGTCGGGTCGATCTCCATCACAAAGCTGATCGCGCCGTTTTCTAGGGTCAGCGCCCGGACGATCTCGGCCGAGACGATATCTTTCTTGCTGATCGGGTCTGTTATGGTGCGAAGGGTTTCCAGCACGGTATCGCGGGATATGCTCATTTTTGCGCCTTGCGTTAAGGGTGTTTTTGGTTAACCTAACATGCGCATTCGCAACGGGTTGGCAAGGGGCTGTCCCAAGAAAAAGAGGTTTCATGCAAAAACTTGTTTTGGCTATGGTGCTGTTATGGGGGGCTTTGCCGCTGCGCGCACAGGAAAATCCGGTGACGCTGGCCTCGGACCCTGCGGTCAGTGCAACCGGATTATGGGACTACGTAGTGCCGCGGTTCCGCCTGAAAACCCGCATCGATGTTGAGGTGCTGGCCGCCGGTGCCGAGGCGGAGTTGCATCTGGTGCCCGACGCGGACACGCCGTTGTTTCGTGATGAAAACGGGCAGGTATACGGGTTGGACCCGACAGACCCGGGCCCGCGGGCGCAGCGGTTTGCCGACTGGCTGGCCTCGGATACCGGGCTGAATACCGTTACCGCATTCAAAGTGGATGACCGGCAGGTGTTCTTTCGGGTCGAGGTGGTCGAGGTCGTGGAAATCGCGCCGCTGACCGGCAATGTGGCGATGGGTGAACAGGTCAGCCTGGCGAAATGTGGCCGCTGTCATGTGGTGAGCGAGCAGAACCGCTATAGCGGTATCGGCCTGACCCCGTCCTTTCGGGCGCTGCGGGCCATTGATGGCTGGCAGGAAAAGTTCGAACTGTTCTATCTGGCCAACCCGCACCCGAGCTTTATGCGGGTGGAAGGGCTGGGTGAAGCGTTTGATCCGGCCTACCCGCCCATATTGCACCCGATTGTCATGACGCTGGAAGAGATAGAGAATGTCGGGGCCTATATGCAATCGCTGGAACCGCTCGATCTGGGCGCGCCGATCTCGGAAAGATAGGCTGCGCGGCCTGGCACCCGCCGGCCGCCGCCCTCCTCGGGGAGCCATAAATGGCCCCCCTCGTCGGGCGGGCGCGGGGCAGGCCCCGCGCGGGGGATTTCATCCCCCCTTGCCGTTCCGGCAATTCCCCCCTGAGGATATTTTGAAAAAGAAGAAGGGGCGGGTTCATTCGGCTGGTGGCTTGTGGTTTATGAGTCTACGCCCTAGACTGTCGCGCGGCAGGATCGCCGGCCGGTGGGGGCGGTGGGTTGTGCCGGATGAAAACGGGGTTGGCAGCATGGAACGACGTTCGATCACGATGCCTTTGGGGATTGTTTTACGCAAGACTCCGGGGGTGACTCGCTGGGCCAAATGGGCCTGGAAGGCGGTGGCGGTATTGCCCGGAGCCGGACCGGCCGACTGGCGCGAATTGCGCCGCGACGGGGACGCGGTGGAGTATCACGCGGCCACCTTGCCGCTGGAATTATGGCGCACCGATTCCGAGGCTTATCTGACCTCGCTTTCGACCGACCCGCCCAGTGTGTATGTGGTGATGCGTCAATCGGACGAGGCGCAAAACGGGCTGGATATCGCGCTGGTTACGGCCTCGGCTTTCGATGCGCAGGATTATTGCGACAGCTCCGAGGATATTGTCGAGGCGGTGCCGATGCCCGCCGGTCTGATTGCCTGGGTACGCGAATGGGCCGAGTTCCATCACCACGAGGAAAAATTCGTCAAGCGCGTGCGTGACAAGGAAAAAATGGGCAAAAAGCAGCCGGGTATCGGGGATGAGCGTATCCGGCAGACGGTTGACGTGTACCGCACGCCGGCCTCCAAGAAGAGGGTGAACTGATGGCAGAGGACAAGACCATTACCAGCCGTTGGGCGGCGCGCAAAGCGGCGGTTCTGGAGGAGCAGCAGGCACAGGAATTGTCCGACCTGCCCGAGGAACCCGAGCCGGAAAAGACCGAAGCCGAAATACTGGCGGAACTGGGCCTGAAAGACCCCGACGAAATGGTGCAGGGTGACGATTTCTCGGGCTTCATGCGCGAGGCGGTACCTGCCGCATTGCGCAACCGTGCCTTGCGGGTTTTGTGGCGCAGCAACGGCGCGCTGGCCAACCTTGACGGGCTGCTGGATTACGGCGAGGATTTCTCTAAGGAAGGTGCCGCGGGGGGCGTGGTTAAAACCGCGTATCAGGTTGGCAAGGGCTTTGTGAAAAAACTGACCGAAGCGGAAGAAGCGGGGTTAAGTGATTCGGAACTAACCAAGGATGAACCGGAAATCGAGCCGGAAAAACCTGTCGAAGCAACGCGACCGCCTGCGACAAAACCGGATCTGGCTCCGGTGGCCAGCGAACCGGTGCAGGTGACCGAGGTAGAACCTGCCCCTCTGACGGCCAAAAAACGTATGATTTTCAGGTTCGAAAATAACTAAGTAAAACACATGGGTTTAAGTCGTTGAATTCACATTCAAAATCGTGAATTGAAAAATATTTTTCTTTGTTAATCCAAGGGTTCGGTGTATGGTTGGCTTAACCATTTCTTGAACGAAAGCCGAGCTTTACCCGTGAGCACCGCCCTGAAAGCCCCGACCATTCCCGAGGAAGACCTGCTTAGGGCCGACCTTTACAATTTCCTTGGTGCGCTGCTGGCGCGCCCGCCCGAAGGAGCATTGCTGGGCAAGGTGGCGGATCTGCAAGGGGATGACACCGAACTGGGGCAGGGGATCAGCGCGCTGGCGCGGCTGGCACGGGTTACCAAGACGGCAACGGCCGAGCGCGAATTCAACGCGTTGTTTATCGGCATGGCGCGGGGCGAATTGCTGCCTTATGCCAGTTTCTATCTGACCGGTTTCCTGAATGAAAAGCCGCTGGCGGCCCTGCGCAAGGATATGCTGGGGCTGGGGCTGGAGCGCGCGCCCAATGTTTTTGAACCGGAAGACAATATTGCCAGCCTGTTCGAAATGATGGCGGCGATGATTTCGGGGCGCTTTGGCGACCCGACCGACCTGACCCGTCAGCGGGACTTTTTCAACAAGCATATCGGCCCGTGGGCCGCGCATTTTTTCCGCGATCTCGAAGGAGCCAAGAACTCGGTTCTTTACGCGCCGGTCGGGACGGTGGGGCGCGTCTTTATGGAGATCGAGAAAGAAGCATTTAAAATGGCGGGTTGACCGCCTTGAATTTAACCGGTCCGCAAGGGCCACAACAAGGAGAGAGACATGCGTAAAGAAGATGCAGGCGTTGATAACAAGCGCCGCAACTTTCTGAAACTCGCGACGGTTTCGGTTCCGGCGGTCGCTGCTTCGGCGGCTGTTGGCACTCAGGCGGCGGCCGTAGAGCTGCCCGAGGATACCAGCGGTTTGCAGGACACGGCCCACACACGGGCCTATTTCGAAACCGCTCGCTTTTAGGCGGGTGATTTTACACCCCGGGAACGGTTGCGAGACGCCCTGAACCGGATAATGAAACTGGCAAAGCCCGAAACGGGCAAAGCTAAGGGAGAATGAAATGCTAAGGAAAAAGACCAACGGGGTTGCGCGACGCCCCCGGACGGATTCGATCCTATCGCAGATCTCGGAGAAATCCGTGGATCGACGCTCGTTTCTGCGTGGCTCTGGCCTGACCATCGGTGGTCTGGCAGCGGTCGGCGCAATGGGCGGAACGGTAACCGCCGCATCGGCACAAACCGCGGCTGACAGCGCCATTGAAACCGTGAAATCGGTTTGTACGCACTGTTCGGTCGGCTGTACGATTATCGCCGAAGTGGATAACGGTGTCTGGGTTGGGCAAGAGCCCGGCTGGGACAGCCCGTTCAGCCTCGGGGGGCATTGTGCCAAGGGGGCCGCAGTGCGCGAACATGCGCATGGCGAACGCCGCCTGAAATACCCGATGAAGAAAGAAAACGGCGAGTGGAAACGCATTTCATGGGAAACCGCGATTGAAGAAATCGGCGATGGCCTGATGAAAATCCGCGAAGAAAGCGGCCCGGACAGCGTTTACTGGCTTGGCTCGGCCAAGTTCACTAACGAAGTGTCCTATATGTTCCGCAAGTTCGCCGGTTATTGGGGCACCAATAACGTGGACCATCAGGCGCGTATCTGTCACTCTACCACCGTTGCCGGGGTTGCGAATACATGGGGCTATGGCGCCATGACCAACTCTTACAACGATATCCACAATTCCAAGGCCATTCTGGTTATCGGCGGCAACCCTGCCGAAGCGCATCCGGTTTCGTTGCTGCACATTATGAAAGCAAAAGAGCAGAGCAATGCGCCGCTGATCGTGTGTGACCCGCGCTTTACCCGCACTGCGGCCCATGCCGACGAATACGTTCGTATTCGTCGGCATGGGCCGCAGTGCGGGTAA
>JALXER010000223.1 GCA_027069385.1 Paracoccaceae bacterium | reverse complement strand
CGACAACACCTTCCATTTTTCATAAATACTCTCAGGGGGGAATTGCCCGTTTACGGGCAAGGGGGGCGTGAACGCCCCCGCATGGGGCTTGCCCCATGCCCGCCCGACGAGCGGGGGCCGCTTGCGGCTCCCCGAGGAGGGCGGCGCTCGGAATGGTGGCCTCTTTCGGGCGGGCTCTATTCCGCAGCAACCGATTGATCATGCGCCCCGAGTCTGGCCAGTTCGAACACTACCTGCCCGAGCATTTCGCGGATCTGGTTCCATCCCTCATTAGGGCGCAGCGTTGCCTCGTTCATATAAAGCGACCGGTCGATTTCGATCTGCAACGCGTGGATGTTCTGTTTGGGCCTTCCATAATTGCGGGTGATATAACCCCCGGCGAAGGGCGCGTTGCGCGCAACGCGAAAACCGGCGCGCCCGAACGCCTCGAAAGCCGCATCGCTGACCCAGCGGTCACAGGTTGTCCCGTAGCGATCCCCCAGAATGATTTGCGCACGGCGGCGAAAACCGGCGGGGCGCACGGCGCTGTGCGGCATAGAGTGGAAGTCAAACAGCAGGCAAAGGCCGAACCGGTCTTTTTGCCGCCGGATCAGCCTTGCCAGCGCGGCGTGATAGGGATGATAGCACTTGTCCAGCCGCGCCTTTGCCTCGGTCATGCCGATCTTGCCGCTTTGAATAACCTGTCCGCGCGCCACCACCCTTGGAATCACCCCGAGTCCCGCCTTGACACACGGGTTCACCTTGCCCGCCCGCACATTGCGGATCAGGGCCGGGTCCAGTTCGTCGGCGCTGCGGTTCAGGTCCACATAGGCGCGCGGATAGCGTGCGCAAAGCAGCGGCGCACCGGCCAGCGGCGCGCCGTCAATCAACTGATCGACAAACGCATCCTCGCTAGAGCGGATATCCACCGCGCCCAACCGGGATTCGGCCAGAAAATGCGGCGGATAATAGGCCCCGCTATGCGGGCTGTTGAACACCGCGCAGGAATCCGGCGATTCCGGCATTTCCAGCTTGTAAACGTCGTTTCTCATGCCAGGCCCCGGTTGATTGCGCCCCAGCATAACACGCATTGCGCATTTTGGAATGTCATTTCACCGACATAGCCCACATTGTGCTTGAACCCCGGCGCGACTCGACTTATAGAACCCCGAGGCGGGCGTTGCTTGGGCAGCGCTTGTTGCTTTTCGGGCGTATAGCTCAGCGGGAGAGCACTTCGTTGACATCGAAGGGGTCACTGGTTCAATCCCAGTTACGCCCACCATTCCCCCCCGCAGGGAAAACGAAATTTTGGCGCAGCGCGTCGCAGAACTACAGGAGAGAGCCATGAAGGTTAAAAATTCGCTTCGCTCGCTAAAAGGTCGCCATCGGGATTGCCGCATCGTACG
The DNA here is from genome assembly GCA_027069385.1 of Paracoccaceae bacterium. Classification (GTDB taxonomy): domain Bacteria; phylum Pseudomonadota; class Alphaproteobacteria; order Rhodobacterales; family Rhodobacteraceae; genus UBA3077. The sequence continues at coordinate 3,945 of JALXER010000223.1, read as the reverse complement.
CCGCAAGGGCCGTGTTTATGTGATCAACAAAACCAACCCGCGTTTCAAGGCGCGTCAGGGCTGAATCACCCCTGTAACGATGTTTTCAAAGGCTGTGCAACTCGCGCAGCCTTTTGTTGTGCTTGGGGTTTGCCCCATTAATCTGCCAAACTAGCGGCGCGGGGTTTATAGGTCTACGCCCTAAAAGAAAAAGACCGTTCTATCGGATCCCCCATCGTTTTGTGATAGGTTTTGCAAGACCACCGCAATGCTCTTGGGCCACGGGCGAAGTGTTATCCAAACTTGACAGTTTATCGTCGTTCCTGAATAGTTATTTTAAGTGCTAAAATAATTAAAGCAGGAACGGTATGTATCTTGGGTTGGATCTGGGCACCTCGGGGTTGCGCGCGGTGTTGATGCAGGCGGATGGCTGTGTGATGGCAGTGGCCGAGCGCGGCTATGGCGTGGCGCACCCGAAGGCGGGCTGGTCCGAGCAGGCCCCCGCTGACTGGCTGAGCGCCTGTGCGGGGGCGGTGGCAGATCTGCGCGCGCAGGCGGGGGGCAACTGGGCGGCGTTGCGCGGGGTCGGCTTGTCGGGGCAGATGCACGGCGCGGTGTTGCTTGATAAAACCGGCGCGGTGCTGCGGCCCTGTATCCTGTGGAATGACACGCGCGCCGCCTCCGAGGCTGCCGTGCTGGATGTCGACCCCGATTTTCGCACTATTTCCGGCAATATCGTGTTTCCGGGATTTACCGCGCCCAAGCTGATGTGGGTGGCCAGACATGAACCGGATGTTTTTGCGCGTATCGCCAAGGTTTTATTACCAAAGGATTATCTGCGCTATTGGCTGACCGGCGAACTGGCGATGGATATGTCCGACGCTGCGGGCACCAGTTGGCTCGATGTGGGGGCGCGGGCATGGTCGCCGGTGCTGATAACGAAAAGCGGCATGCGGCCCGACCAGATGCCGGACTTGTTGGAGGGGTGCCGGCGCGCAGGGGTGCTTACCCCCGTGCGTCTGCGTGAATGGGGATTGGATGGCCCCGTAACCGTGGCGGCGGGTGGTGGCGATAACGCGGCGGCGGCCTGTGGCACCGGCTGCGTGACCGAGAGGCGGGGGTTTGTCTCGCTGGGGACTTCGGGCGTGCTGCTGGCGGCGCGCAGCCGCTATGCCCCTGCGCCGGAAACGGCAGTGCATACCTTTTGCCACGCCCTGCCGGACCGCTGGTATCAGATGGGGGTAATCCTGTCGGCCACCGATGCGCTCAACTGGCTGGCCCGCACCTGCGGTCAAAGACCCGAAGCGCTCTCGGCCCTTACAGGGGAAACCCTGACCGCGCCCTCAAACACCCTGTTTCTGCCCTACCTTTCCGGCGAGCGCACCCCCCATAACGATGCCGCCATACGCGGCGCGTTTATCGGACTGGACATAGGCACCGACCAAGCCGAACTGACCCGCGCCCTGATGCAGGGCGTCGCCTTTGCCCTGCGCGACAGCCTAGAGGCCCTCAAATCCACGGGGGCCAAGCTGGAACGCCTGCTGGCCATTGGCGGCGGGGCGCAGTCGGATTACTGGCTCAAGGTGCTGGCCACGGTGCTGAACCTGCCGCTGGACATCCCCGAAGCCGGAGAGCTGGGCGGGGCGCTGGGTGCGGCCCGTCTTGGCCTGATCGCCGATACAGGCGCCGCGGTTGATACCGTCATCACCCCGCCCGACATCGCCCGCACCATCGCGCCGGACCCCGCTTTCACAGCCGCCTACGAGGCCGCCTACCAGCGCTACCGCGCCCTTTACCCCGCCCTCAAACCCTTTGCAGGAGTCCCCTCATGAGCACCGGATTTTTCAACGATATTGCTCCGATCAGCTATCAAGGCCCCGGGGCAACCGGTCTGGCCTATCGCCACTATAACCCCGAAGAAATGCTGTTAGGCAAACCGATGCGCGACCACCTGCGCTTTGCCGTGGCATGGTGGCACAGCTTTGCATGGCCCGGCACCGACCCGTTCGGCGGCCAGACTTTTGATCGCCCGTGGTTCCCCGCCGACTCCATGGCGCTTGCCAAACTGCGTGCCGATGTGGCCTTTGAAATGTTTACCCTGCTCGGGGTGCCGTATTACTGTTTTCACGATGCCGATGTGCGCCCCGAGGGTGCGGATTTCGCCCAGAACACCCGAAATCTGGAGGAAATGGTCGATTATATGGCCCAAAAGCAGGCGGATACCGGGCTAAGCCTGCTCTGGGGCACCGCCAACCTGTTTTCGCACCGCCGTTATATGAGCGGCGCGGCCACCAACCCCGACCCCGACGTGTTCGCTTTTGCCGCTGCGACAGTGAAAACCTGCATGGATGCCACGCACAGGCTTGGCGGGCAAAACTATGTGCTTTGGGGCGGGCGCGAAGGCTATGAAACCCTGCTCAACACCGATCTTGGTCTTGAAGATGCCCATATGGGCCGCTTTTTGAATATGGTGGTGGACTACAAGCACAAGATCGGGTTTGACGGCACGATTCTGCTGGAGCCAAAGCCGCAGGAGCCCTCCAAACACCAGTATGATTATGACGTTGCCACGGTTTACGGCTTTCTCAAACGCCACGGGCTGGAGGGCGAAGTGAAGGTGAATATCGAGCAGGGCCACGCCATTCTGGCGGGGCATTCCTTTGAACACGAAATCGCCACGGCCAACGCGCTGGGGATTTTTGGCTCGATCGACATGAACCGCAATGATTATCAATCCGGCTGGGACACCGACCAGTTCCCCAACAATACCCCCGAAGTGGCGCTGGCCTATTATCACATTCTGCAAGGTGGCGGTTTCACCACCGGCGGCACCAATTTTGATGCCAAGCTGCGCCGCCAGAGCCTTGATGCCGAGGACTTGCTGGCCGCGCATATCGGCGCGATGGACATTTGCGCGCGCGGGCTGAAAGCGGCGGCGGCGATGATCGAGGACAAGGCGCTGAGTGCCCCGCTGGCGGCGCGCTATGCGGGCTGGCAAAGCGTCGAAGCGCAGGCGTTGCTGGGCAGCGGCTTGGATGACATCGCCGCAAAGGTGCTGGCCGATGGCACCAACCCGAAGCCGGTATCGGGGCAGCAGGAAAAGCTGGAAAACATCGTCAACCGCTATGTCTGACCCTGCCCTGCGGCGCGTGGTGTTGCACGAAGGGGCGGTGGCCGTCACCCTGCTGAATTACGGCGCGATTACGCGGGGCTGGACAGTGGGAGGTGTTGAAATGGTGCGGTCATTGCCCAATGACGAAGCCTATCTGGCCGACCAATATTTTACCGGCATCATCGCAGGGCGGGTCGCCAACCGCACGGCAAACGGGCGTTTTACGCTGGGCGGCCAGCGTCATCGGCTAAGCCAAAATGACGGCCCGCACCACTTGCACGGCGGCGCGCGCGGGCTTGGTAAACGATTCTGGCAGATCGAGCCGGACGGGGCCACGGCCGCGCGGCTTGCCTATCATTCGCCCGATGGCGAACAGGGCTATCCCGCCGCGGTGGATTTCACCCTTGATATCCGCCTCTCCGGCCACACGTTGACCTATGACATGCGCGCCGTGCCCGACCGTCCGACCCCGATCAACCTTGCCCAGCACAGCTATTATACCCTTGGCGGCACCGGCCCCGTTTGGGGCGCAAGGCTGGCGCTGAATGCCGACCGGTTCACGCCCACTAATGCGCAGGGTATCCCTGTTGGCAAGATCAAGCCGGTGGCCGACACTCCGCTTGATTTCCGCCACCCCCGTGCCCTTTGTGCCGCCGATGCCGCCCTTGATACCAACCTGCTTTTTACCAAGGCCCGGGACCCGTCTGCCCCTGTGGCCACCCTTGGCACCAACGGCTATGCCTTGCGCCTGTGGTCCGACCAGCCCGGCCTGCAGCTTTATACCGGCGCGCACCTGCCCACGCCCAACTCGGCCCTTTGTCTGGAGCCCCAAGCCCCGCCAAACGCCTTGAACC
>JALXER010000222.1 GCA_027069385.1 Paracoccaceae bacterium | reverse complement strand
CCCTCCTAACCTCCCCCCGTTTACGGGGGGGGGTTAGGCAGAGGGGAGATGGGGAGAGGTAACAAAAGAAAAGACGCTGAATGGCATACAAAGTAATGAAATTTCAGCGAAACAACGCGCGGGATTTGCGCCGCAATATGACCGACGCGGAAATGGCCCTGTGGCAGGCGATTCGGCGAAAACAACTGGGCGTCAAGTTTCGCCGACAAGTGGTGCTGGGCCCGTATATCGTCGATTTTCTGTGCCATTCCGCCCAACTGGTAATAGAACTGGACGGGGGGCAACATGCAGACCATGAAACCCATGACGAAACCCGCAGCCGGTTCATCGAAACCCAGGGGTTCACGGTCATCCGGTTCTGGAATAACGAGGTTTTGGAAAACATGGACGGGGTCTTAAGCATCATCAAGCAACAGGTGCAGCGGGCAAAGCCCTCCCCCGCGCGCGGGGGAGGGTTGGGAGGGGGCGACCCTTTGCCCGTCGCTCACAGCCTCCACCATTCAGGCCATTGGACCGGTGCTCACGCCGCTGTCACCCTAACCTATGACGACCGGTTCCTGCGGCGCAAGGTGTTGACCACGGACCAGAGCGAGCGGTTCCTTGTCGATCTGCCCCAAACCACCAGCCTGAACCACGGCGACGCGTTGGAACTGTCCGATGGTCGCCTAATAGAGGTAATCGCCGCAATGGAACCGCTGATCGAGATCACCGGCGAAAACCTGATCCGTCTGGCCTGGCATATCGGCAACCGTCACACCCCTTGCCAGATCGAGCCCGACCGTCTGCTGATCCAGCACGACCATGTGATCCGCGATATGCTGGCGCAGCTGGGCGCGACCCTGCGCGACATTTCCCACCCCTTTACCCCCGAGGGCGGCGCCTATGGCCATGGCCGCACCCATGGCCATGCCCACTGAGGACCAGATCATAACCCTGAGCCAGTGGCTCTCGCCCGCCTATCCGGTCGGGGCTTTCGCCTATAGCCACGCCCTTGAATGGCTGGTCGAAACCGGTGCGATCAACGATGCGGACAGCTTGCAGGATTGGCTCTGCGATGTGCTGCGCTATGGTACGGGTGGCTCGGATGCGCTGTTTCTGGCCGCGGCCTATGGCGCGGATGCGCAAGGCGTGGGCAATATCGACGCGCTCTGCCGGGCCTTTGCCCCCTCCAAAGAGCGGCGCATGGAGACCGAATTGCAAGGGGCCGCGTTTTGCAAGATCACCGCGGCGGTCTGGGCGCACCGGATCACCGGCCTGACCTATCCGGTTGCCGTGGGCCGCGCCGCAGCGTTGGAGGGGTTGCCCCTTGACCTGACCCTGCGCATGTATCTGCAGGCCTTTCTTGGCAATCTGGTGGGGGCCGCCATGCGCCTGAATCTGCTGGGCCAGACCGCCGGCCAGCGCCTGATCCACGCCCTGACGCCGCTGGTTGGCGACATTACCGGACAGGCGTTGAACGGCAGTCTGGACGACCTGTCTGGCACCGCCTTTCTGGCCGATATGGCCGCCATGCACCATGAAACCCAGCCTTCAAGGATATTTCGCACATGAATAACGGCCCGCTTCGTATCGGTATCGGTGGCCCTGTGGGCACTGGCAAAACCACCCTGACGGGGGCGCTTTGCGTAGCGCTGCGCGAATTATTTTCTATTGGAGTCATCACCAATGACATCTACACCCAAGAAGATGCCGAGGCCCTGATGCGCATGCAGGCCCTGCCCCAAGACCGGATTATCGGCGTTGAAACCGGCGGTTGCCCGCATACGGCGATCCGCGAGGATGCCTCTATCAATCTGGCCGCCATCGCCCAGATGCAGGCCCGTCACCCAGGGGTGGAAATCGTAATAATCGAAAGCGGCGGCGACAACCTGTCGGCCACCTTTAGCCCCGAACTGGCCGACCTGACCCTTTATGTGATCGACGTTGCCGCGGGCGAAGAGATACCGCGCAAGGGCGGACCGGCGATCACCAAATCCGATATTCTGGTAATTAACAAGGTTGATCTTGCCCCGCATGTCGGGGCCTCGCTGGCGGTAATGGAACGTGATGCCAAACGGATGCGGGGCCAGCGCCCGTTTGTGTTTACCTGCCTGTCGCGCCAGCAGGGCGTGCAAGAGGTCGTGCGCCTGATCGGCGCTATGGGTGGTCTGGAGCTGCCCGACTAGGGCTGTTTTCCCGCCGTTTCGCGGCCCCGACAGCGCCTGTTTTGCCACCATCAATCGCGGCAAGCAGTCAATCGCGCTCGACCTGAAAGACAGCGCCGACCGCGCCTTGTTCGAGCGCATGTTGCCCAAGGCCGATGTGCTGGTCAAAAACTTTCGCCCCGGCGTGATGGAGCGGCTGGGCAATGGCTGGGAATCGCTGCCAAGGCCCACCCTGCCCTGATCTACGGCGCGGTGTCGGGCTTTGGCCATAGCGGGCCGGACACGCTGAAACCGGCCTATGATATGGTGGTGCAGGCCCGTGGCGGCGTGATGTCGATTACCGGAGAACCGGGGCGCGAACCGGTGCGGGTCGGGGCCTCGGTGGGGGATATCGTGGCGGGGATGTTTCTGGGTCAGGGGATTTTGGCGGCGCTGGTCGAGCGTGGTAAAACCGGGCTGGGCCGCAAGGTCGATGTGGCTATGCTCGACGGGCAACTGGCCATTCTGGAACACGCGGTGGCGATCACCGGCGAAACCGGTAAGCCCCCTTTGCCCGCCGGTGCGCGCCATCCCTCGATCACGCCGTTCGAGACCTTTCACGCCAGCGACGGGCTGTTTGTTATTGCGGCGGGCAATGACGTGCTGTTTGCGCAAATGTGCAAAACACTTGGTCTGGATGCGCTGATCGGCGACCCGCGATTTGCTACCAATCTGGCGCGTTGCGACCATGTGAAGATCCTGAAACGGCTGATCGAAACCCACACTTTGACGCAGGATAAAGCCCACTGGCTGGCGCTGCTGGATGCCGCGGGGGTGCCCTGCGCCCCGATCCAGAACGTCGCCCAGGCCATGGAAGACCGGCAAATTCTGGCGCGCAACATGGTGGTTGATCTGGCCGCACCGGACGGGGGCAAGCCGTTCAAGGCGGCGGGCAACCCGATCAAGATATCGGGAATGGACGACCGGCTAGGCAATGCAAGCGCCCCGCAACTGGACGCGGACCGCGCCGCCATTCTCGCGTGGCCCGATGAACAGACCCGGAGTATTGCTCCATAAACCGCCATAACAAAGCAGAAATAAAGGTAACGCATTCTTTCAAATCCCCTTAGGGGGGAGCGATGCATATCGCGAGGGGGCGGAACGCCCCCCACCGCCCGCAGGGCGGCCCGGCCTAAAGGGAAGCCGTTGATTGCGGTACGCAATCAACGGCTGGACTGCGGGAGCAGGCGGTCTTTAGCGCAGTGTCTCGCTGACCTTCTGGTCAGCTCGTTGAGCGGGGGGCTCGATGCCCCCCCGAAACGAGTTTCCGGCGGTTGATACTTGGGCCAATCCGGCGCAATATGGGCCAAACCTAAGGAAAGACCCGTAAAATGCCGATTAAAATTCCCGCCACCCTGCCCGCGCATGCGATTCTGAAATCCGAGGGCGTGATGGTGATGTCGGACGAGACCGCGGCGCGGCAGGATATCCGCCCGCTACAAATCGGCCTGCTCAACCTGATGCCCAAGAAAGAGCAAACCGAGACCCAGTTCGCCCGCCTGATCGGGGCCACGCCGCTGCAAATCGAGCTTACCCTGATCCGCATGTCCGAGCACCATTCCAAAAACGCCCCCCCGGGCCATATGGAGGCGTTCTATCAGCCCTTTCAGGCCGTCAAGCACCGCAAATTCGACGGGTTGATCATTACTGGCGCACCCATCGAACACTTGCCCTTCGAGCAGGTCAGCTACTGGGATGAACTTGTCGAGGTAATGGACTGGACCCAGACCAACGTGCTGTCCACCTTTGGCGTGTGCTGGGGGGCCATGGCGATGATCTACCATTTTCATTCGGTGCCAAAACACCCGCTGGAACACAAGGCGTTCGGCTGTTTCCGCCATAAAAACCTTGCGCCCGCCTCGCCCTATCTGCGCGGCTTTTCCGATGATTTCGTGGTGCCGGTCAGCCGCTGGACCGAAAACCCGCAATCGGCGATCGATGCTATTCCGTCGCTCAAAACCCTGATGCATTCGGATCAGGTCGGCCCCTGCCTTGTCGAAGACCCCGGGCACCGGTCGCTTTATATCTTTAACCACCTCGAATACGATTCGACCTCGCTGAAAGACGAATACGACCGCGATATCGCCAAAGGCACCCCGATCAACGTACCCCTTAACTATTACCCCGATGACGACCCGAGCCAGCCGCCCGAAAACCGGTGGCGTAGCCATGGGCACCTGCTTTATGGCAACTGGATCAACCAGATCTACCAGACCACCAATATCGACATCGAAAAAATTCTTGAAGGGGATTCCAAGTGAGCAATACCTTCAGATGCGAACACTGCGCGCATCCACATTGCGCAAACTGCCGCACGCGGGGGGGCGTTGCAGATGCCCTTGCGGGCACCCGAACAGGTACAGGCAACCCATTCCCGTCCGACCCACCAGACAAGAGGCTAACATGAAACCATTCGACGGCGCGATCAGCGATTTTTACCACAGCAAGGCCCCCGACAACGTGCGCAAGGCGATTGCCTCGGGCGGCAAAAACGAAATCCTGAGTCCGGCCTACCCCTATTCCAAACGCATGAAACGCAAGGCCTATGAATCGGAATACGAGGCGCTGCAGGTCGAACTGGTCAAGCTGCAATCATGGGTCAAACAGACCGGCGCGCGCATTGCCATCGTGTTCGAGGGCCGCGATGCCGCCGGCAAGGGCGGCACCATCAAGCGGTTTCGCGAAAACCTGAATCCGCGCGGTGCGCGGGTGGTGGCACTGTCCAAACCCTCGGACACCGAAATGACCCAATGGTACTTCCAGCGCTATATCCAGCACCTGCCCGCCGCGGGCGAAATGGTGTTCTTTGATCGCAGTTGGTATAACCGCGCCGTGGTGGAACATGTGTTCGGCTGGTGCTCGGCCGACCAGCGCGAGCGGTTTTTCCGGCAGGTTCCCAAATTCGAGGATATGCTGGTGCGCGACGGCATTTACCTGATCAAGATCTGGCTGACCGTCGGGCGCGCCGAGCAGCTCCGCCGCTTTCTGGATCGCGAATCGGACCGGTTGAAACACTGGAAGCTGTCCTCGGTCGATATTGACGGCCTGTCGAAATGGAACGCCTATTCGAACGCCATCGCCGAAATGTTTGCCCATTCGCATACCGATGCCGCGCCGTGGCGGGTGATCCGCTCGGATGACAAACGCCGCGCGCGCCTGTCGGC
>JALXER010000221.1:879-5387 GCA_027069385.1 Paracoccaceae bacterium | reverse complement strand
GTATACCTATAATTTCAGCTCTATCTTTGCCTGGAATATCCTGCTTTACTCCGGCTTTCTGGCGGTGGTGGCGGTCTATCTGTGGACATTGATGGCGCGTGGCGTGCATGCCAAGGCAATGAAGGCGGCCTCGCTGACGGCGTTTCTGTGGCGGCTGGCGTTGACCACGGGCACCGGGTCTATCTTTGGCTGGCTGGTGGCGCGAACCTCTTATGACACCGCGATCATGGCACCGATGTTCATTGCAATGTCGTTTTCCTTTGGCATGGCGTTTTTCATGCTGGTGATGATCCTGACCACCTCGATTACCAAACGGGTGTATTCACCCGAATTGCGCACCCGTCAGGCCCGCCTGCTGGGCGTGTTTGTGGCGGCGGTGCTTTACTTTGTCGCCGTGCAGCACCTTAGCAACATCTATGTGGCCAAACGCGGCGCGTTTGAAAGCTTTATCCTTATGGATGGCGGTGTTTACACGCAACTGTTCTGGGTCGGGCAAATTCTGCTGGGCAGCATCGTGCCACTGATCCTGCTGTTCAATCACAAGCTGGACGAACGCAAGGGCTTTGTACTGTTCGGTGCCCTGTTGGTGGTGCTGGGCGGGCTGGTGCAGATCTATGTGATCGTGGTCGGGGGGCAGGCGTTTCCGCTGGATATCTTCCCGGGGTACGAGGTAACCAGCAGCTTTGGTGACGGGCAAATCAATGCCTATACGCCGACGATCTATGAATTTGCGCTCGGGATTGGTGGCATTGCGCTGACGCTGATGATCGCCGGTCTGGGGATGAAATTCTTGCGTATTGTGCCCGACAACCTTTCGGATGATAATGTCGATCCGGCCCTGTTGGCCGACTAGTCATCCCCGGGGGGCAAATGCAGCTGCATCCATTCGCCAAATTTGTGGCCATTCTTGGCCGCGGTAAAACCAAGCAACGCGCGCTGACCCTTGAGGAAGCGCGCGAAGCCATGTCGATGATCCTGCGCGGGCAGGCCGAGCCGGAACAGATCGGTGCCTTTCTGATGCTGCTGCGCCTGAAAGAAGAGGCCCCCTCGGAAATCGCCGGATTCACCCTTGGTACCCGCGATGTGCTGGCGCGCCCCGACCCGTTGCCGCGCGCCGATATCGACTGGTCGTCCTATGCAGGCAAGCGGCGGCAATTGCCCTATTTCATCCTGTCGGCGCTGCTGCTGGCGCAAAACGGCGTGCGGGTGCTGATGCATGGCGCGGGCGAGCATACCCCGGGCCGCATCTATACCGAGGAAACCCTGCTGGCGCTTGGCTATCCGGTTGCCGGTTCGCTGGCGCAGGCGGGGGCGCATCTGGATGCCCGCAACTTTGCCTTTGTACCGCTGCCGGTCATGTCGGCCCGATTGCAGAAACTGATGGAGCTGAAACCGCTTTTGGGGTTGCGCTCTCCGGTGCATAGTTTTGCCCGCATGATCAACCCGTTCAACGCGCCGGTGATGCTGCAAGGCATTTTCCATCGCGGTTTTATGGACATCCACGCCGGTGCTGCCAGCCTGCTTGACCAGCCGGTTTGCGCGGTGTTTCGCGGCGAGGGCGGCGAGATAGAACGCCGCCCCAACAAGCCCACCGTGGTTGGTACAACGCACGGGCAGGGCGAAATGACCAGCCTGACATGGCCGCAACTGCTGGCCGAGGGCCACGCCCCGCCCGATCAGGAAATGGATATTGCCGCGCTGGTTGACCTGTGGGCCGGTCGCGCCGACAGCGCCTATGCGGTGGCCTCGGTCACCGGCACGCTGGCGATTGCGCTGCACGCGCTGGGCAAGGCTGACGGGGTGGACGCGGCGCAAGCAGCGGCGCAAACCATGTGGCAGGCCCGTGACAAGGCGCTGTTGCCGCTGGCCTCATGAGCCGGGTATTCATCGCCGCCGCGCATAAATCGTCGGGCAAAACCGTGGTGACTACCGGACTGACCGCGGCACTGGCCGCGCGCGGGCGGGTGGTGCAAACCTTCAAGAAAGGCCCCGATTATATCGACCCGATGTGGCTGGGGCAGGCCTCGGGAAACCCGTGCTATAATCTCGATTTCAACACCATGGAGCGCCACGAGATTCTGGCGCATTACCATAGCCGCGCCAAGGCGGTTAACGTGATCGAGGCCAACAAGGGCCTGTTTGACGGGGTTGATCTGCACGGGGCCGATTCGAATGCCGAACTGGCCAAACTGTTGCGCGCGCCGGTAGTGCTGGTGATCGACACGGGCGGCATGACACGGGGTATCGCGCCGCTGCTGCAAGGCTATGTAGCCTTTGACAAGCAGGTCAACCTTGCCGGTGTGATCCTGAACAAGGTCGGCGGCACTCGTCACGAATCCAAGCTGCGCGCCGCGGTTGAAACCTATACCGACCTGCCGGTGATCGGGGCGGTCGGGCGCAATCCGGCGCTCGAGATTGGCGAGCGCCATCTGGGCCTGACCACGCCCGCCGAAAGCGGTGCCTTCGGGGCGATGATCAAACGGATTGGCGATATCGTCGGTGGCTCGGTCGATCTGGAGCGGCTGGAAAGCATTGCCGCAAGCGCGCCGCCGCTAGGCCCTGCGCCTGCGCCAGTCGCGTTGCAACCGGCGCGCGTCAGGGTCGGTATCCCCCGCGATACGGCGTTCGGGTTTTACTATCCCGATGATCTGGAAGCGATGCAGCAGGCCGGTGCCGAACTGGTGTTTTTTAACGCGCTCAGCGATGCGGCCCTGCCCGATGTTGACGGGCTGTTCATCGGGGGCGGCTTTCCCGAAACCCAGATGCAGGCGCTGGCCGCGAATGGTGCCATGCGTCAAAGCATCAAAACCGCCGTTGAAAACGGCTTGCCCACCTATGCGGAATGCGGCGGGCTGATGCTGCTGTGCCGCTCGTTGACATGGCACGGGCAGACCTGCGAAATGGTGGGCGTGGTGCCCGGTGATGCGGTGATGCACGCCAAACCGCAAGGGCGCGGTTATACCCGATTGTTACCGACCGGTGCGCATCCGTGGAAAAGCGCCGACGGGTTTACCGCCCATGAATTCCACTATGCCCGGGTTGACAACCTGCCCCAAGACACGGTTTTTGCCTATCAGGTTCAGCGTGGGCACGGCATTGACGGGGCGCATGACGGCATTGTCGCCCATAATATGCTCGCCGGTTTTTGCCACCTGCGCACCACTCGCGCCAATCTTTGGGCGCAGGAATTTGTCGCCTTTGTCGCCGCTCACAAAAAAAGCCCCGCCTGACGGCAGGGCTTTGCAAAGTTGTGTGGCGGTCTAGGCTTTCTTGATTTCAAAGCTGTAAACATTGCCAGACTGTTCCGAGCTTACCAGCTCGTTGCCGGTCTGGTTGCAGAATGCTGCAAAGTCGGCCACGGAACCGGGGTCGGTCGAAGTGACAGCAAGGGTTTTGCCGGTGTCCAGACCTTTCAGAGCCTTTTTGGCCTTGATGATCGGAAGCGGGCAGTTCAGCCCTTCTGCGTTTAGGGTAGCGTCAGCCATTGGTTCTTGCCTTCTGTTGGTTAGATATAAAGGTTGATATGGGATTTGGTGGCGGTTTCAAGATAGGTGGCAGCGCCGCCCAGCTCGATCCCGTCGATCATGTCCTTGGTCTCGTATTCAAACAATTCCATGGTCATATTGCAGGCGATCATCCGCACGTCCATTTCGACGCAGGCCTCGCGCAGGTCCTCGATCGAGGCAACACCTTTTTTCTTGAACATGTTTTTCATCATGTTGGTGGCCATGCGATCAACGCCCGGAATGGCGGAAATCATGTTGGGCATCGCCATGTGCTTGCCCGCCATGGGCATTTTCATGGCCGGATTACCCAGCGTGGTCATTTTCAGATCAAGGTCTTTCAGCAGCAGCGGCAGACCGTAGAAGGTGAAAAACAACGTTACGTCAATATCCATTGCAGCGGCGGTAGAGCCGAGAATAAACGGCGGATAGGCCCAGTCGAGCGTCCCCTTGGTTACGATAATCGACATGCTCTTGGCATTGACCAGTTGTTCTTCGTCTAGCATTTTCTCTCTCCCGCTGGGTGTCTGATTTATAACATTAGAATTATTGAATACTAAAACACATCAAAGGTCAAGAAAAGCCAGTAAAACAGTTGCGATTTGAGTTGAAAATCCTGTGATGCATGAAAAAATCCCGAATTGGGCAACTAATCCTTGCAGGAATGGTACAATAGGTCGGGGGGGGTAACGGGAAAGCGGATAAGGATCTAAGATGTTGGAACTTTGGCTATTTCCAAGGCGCAAGGGCGTTTGAGCCAAGGTCGGGGTGAAAGTGCCGAAGGCGCGTATTCGGCAAGTGCAGTGCGCGTTGCTGGAACCAACGGTGCCGGTGACCTGGTTCGTGTAACCATGCCCGGCATTCGTAACCAGGTGATTCGACTTGTCTCGCCTACCCCCCGCCGTGCCTCCGGTATCTTCGGGGAGCCGCAAGCGGCCCCCCTCATCAACCGGGCATGGGGCAAGCCCCATGCGGGGGCGTTCACGCCCCCCTTGCCCGTAAACG
>JALXER010000221.1:0-869 GCA_027069385.1 Paracoccaceae bacterium | reverse complement strand
TGAGGGTATTTATGAAAAATGGAAGGTGTTATCGCCTCACGCATGTGACGGGGGTACGGGGGCTGGCCCCCGGGGCCGACCGAAGGTCGGCCCGGCCCAAAGGGAAGCCTTTTGTTTGGCTTGCCAAACACAAGGCTGGACTGCGGGAGCGCCGGTTCGGGTTAGTCGTTGTCTTCGGGATTGAGTTGCGCGACGATGCTCAGGGCGATTTTCTTGTATACCTGCGCATGCGGGCTGTCGGGCTCGACGGCTGTTACCGGGGTGCCGTCATCGGACAGGCGGCGGATGTCCATATGCAGTGGTACCGCGCCGAGGAACGGAATTTTCAGTTTGATCGCTTCTTCCTGCGCACCGCCATGGCCGAAAATGTCCGAGCTTTCGCCGCAATGGGGGCAGATAAACGTACTCATGTTTTCAACAATACCAAAGATCGGCACGGAAACGTTCTGGAACATTTTGAGGCCTTTGCGCGCATCGATCAGCGCCAGATCCTGCGGTGTAGAAACAATTACCGCGCCGGCTACCGGCACTTGTTGCGCCATGGTCAGCTGGATATCACCGGTGCCCGGCGGCATGTCCAGAACCAGCACATCGATTTTGCCCCAGTTCACCTCGTTCAGCATTTGCATCAGGGCCGACACCACCATCGGGCCGCGCCAGATGACCGGGTTGTCTTCCTCCATCAAAAAGCCCATCGACATGACCTTGATCCCGTAGGCATCCAGCGGCATGATCGCGTCATTGACGATCTCGGGGCGTTTGCCGGCCAGTCCCATCAGGCGCGGAATCGACGGCCCGTAGATGTCGGCGTCCAGCAGGCCGACGCGCAGGCCGCGGACCTTGAGGGCGAGCGCGAGGTTGGTCGCCAC
>JALXER010000220.1 GCA_027069385.1 Paracoccaceae bacterium | reverse complement strand
AAAGACACCCAGCCCCACTATAACCGCATAAGCAGCGGCAATCAGAACCGCGCCGGCAGCAATGTCTTTGGCGCGTTTCACCGCTTGCGAATGCTCGGGCGACACCACGTCGCACAGGTATTCCACCGCCGTGTTCAGCACCTCGGTTATCCAGACCAGCGCAATCGCCTGCGCCAGCCACAGCCACGCGCTGGCGTGCAGCCCGACCGCCAGCCCGAACAGCGCAACCAGCACCGCAACCCCCAGATGGATGCGGGCGTTTCGCTGGGTTTGCAGCACATGCGCCAGCCCGCGCAGCGCATGGCCAAAGCTGGCAATCCGCCCGGCCAGAAATTTCACCAAACAGTCCATCGGCTTTCCCTTCGCATGGCTTGCCCTTGCCTAGCGCAAAAGCTATCACTCGACAATGACCATGCCGATCCTTTATTCCTTTCGCCGCTGCCCCTATGCGATGCGCGCCCGACTGGCCATTGCCAGTGCCGGTGTGCAGGTAGAGCTGCGCGAAGTCCTGTTGCGCGACAAGCCCGCCGCGCTGATTGCCGCTTCGGCCAAGGCAACGGTGCCGGTGCTGGTCGCGGGCAATCGGGTGATTGACGAAAGCATCGATATCATGCGCTGGGCGCTGGGCCTGAACGACCCCGAAGGCTGGCTGACCCGCCTTGACCCCGCGCTGATCGCGCAGATCGAAGGCCCGTTCAAAACCGCGCTCGACCGCTATAAATATGCGCCGCGCTATGACGGCGTGGACCCGCAGGAACACCGCGCCATAGCTGCCGGGATTCTGGCCCCGTTCGATGATATCCTGCGCGGCCAGCCCTGCCTTGGCGGGGCGCGTTTCGGCTTTACCGATGCGGCCACCGTGACCTTTGTCCGCCAGTTTGCCAATGTGGACCGGCGCTGGTTCGACGCGCAGCCCTGGCCCGGGCTGATCGGCTGGCTGGACAGGTTTCTGTCCTCGCCACGTTTCCTTGCCATTATGGACAAACCGCCTATATGGAAACCGGGCACCCCGCCCCTAATTTTCGGAGCAACCACCCCATGAGCGACCCACGCCTGACCCGACTGGAAGAGGCCCTGACCCATCAGGCCGCCCTGACCGAGGAACTCAACACCGTGGTTACCGCCCAGGCCCGCCAGATCGAAGTGATGGAACGCCGCATCGCCCTGTTGATGAAGCGCGCCGCCGAGGTCGAGGCCGACCAGATGTCCGGCGCTCCGCTGGCCGACCAGAAACCGCCGCACTGGTGATGGAAAACGTGGTCATATTGCACGGGCTGGGCCGCTCGCTGAATTCCATGCGCAAGATTGCGCAGGCGGTCAGGGGCGCGGGGTATACGCCGGTGCTGATCGATTACCCCTCGACCGACGGGTCTATCGACCATCTGGTCGAAGGCATCCGGGCCGACCTGCCGCCAACCGGCGTGGTGCATTTCATCGGGCATTCGCTGGGTGGTATTCTGTCGAAACGGCTGGCGCGGGGCTTGCCCGAAAGCAGGCGCGGCCGGATTGTGCAGCTAGGGGCGCCCAATTTCGGCAGCAAACTGGCGGCGCGGGCGGCAATATTCGGCCCGATCATGGGGCCGGCGCTGGCCGAGTTGAAACCCCACTCCGGCGAGGATGACCGCGGGCTGGATATTGGCGCGATTGCCGGCACCGCGGCGCTGGCTGCCTATGGGCTGATTACCGGCATTGATGGCCAGAATGACGGCAAGGTCTGCGTGCGCAGTGCGTGGGGCAATGCGCCCGAGGGCAAACGCATTACCCTGCCCGTGGCGCACAGCCTGATGATGAACGACCCGCGGGTGATTGCCGCCACGCTGTTGTTCCTGGAAACCGGCCATTTTTAACGTATACTTGTGTGCAATCGGTGCTAGACTATCCCGATGAAAACTCTGCTCAGAATTTTGTTTACCATCATGGCCCTCGCCCCGCTGGGCGCAGCCGCGCAGGTTGCCGCGCCGGGTGAATGTGTCATGGAATCGTGGGGCGGGTTTCTGGCACCCGAGCCGCAGACCTTTCAACGACGCGAACAGATCGAAACCGATGCCGGTCCGGTCTATGCGATAGAGTTTGGCGAGTTGAAGGGCGAATATGCCAAGGTGTTCCTGTTTCTGCTGGATGGTGAGAATTGCTTTACCAAGGCGGTCAGTTTCGGGTCCTATGCCCTGACAAACATGCTGGCCGAGGAAGGCCGGATCTATCATCTTGACCTGTATCTGCCCGGTGAACATGTGACGCTGGGTTTCTTTGACCAGCCCATCCCGTATGAGCAAGCCCGCGAAATGGCCATTGCAGCGCTCAAATAGGGCGCGCACCGCTACGCTCTGGATCGCTGAGCCAAACCGGCAGGTGTCGCCCCGTATAGCCGTCGTGTGCGTGGTCCCCGCGCACAGCCCCTAAATCAGGTCCGCGCCCCGCGCTTCCAAGGCGCGATTTACCCATTGCCCGCCAGTCAGTCGGACCAATCGATGAAACGCCGAGCCGGTCGCTGAATCCTCCGCCGCCAACACGAACCAGCGGTGCCGGTATAAGCCGGTATGCGAGCACCGCTCATGATCCAGAACACATGTTGCAATCCTGTTTTATTTCCAACCGGCAAATCCAATGGCGCTTTGATGCACTCCTTCAGAAACCCTACTTGAACAGGAATTGCTTTGAAAACAACGGACATCCCGCACCGGGGTGCGTTTTGAAACAAGTTTCAAAACGCGTTGCGACACCATGGCCTCACTTCGTTCGGCGGATAGGGGGGCCACGGCCCCCCTCGCGCATGAATGCGCGTACCCCCGGATGGTGCGAAGTGAAACCCCTTTTGCCAGAATGGCAAAAACCCCTATACGGCGCAGCGCCCGCATATCTAGGTGCTGCCCGTCGTGTGGCTCCAGAACCGAACGCAGTGAGGCCATGGTGTCGCAACCGGCTTTGAAGCTTGCTTCAAAGCCGCCCTTCCCGCTTGGGGATCCTTTGGCGCGGGGCTTTTGGTATGGCTCACTGACGGGGCGGCTACGCCCTAGAATTCCTCGATGGTCACCACGCCCGCCACGCTTTTGATTGCCGCCTTGATCTGCGGGTTGAGCGGGTAAATGTCGGGCAGGCCGATTTCGACCTCGCCGGGCAGGTCAGGATGCAACAGAACCATATTGACCGGCCCCTGCGCGCCCTTTTCCTTGCGTTGCAGCAGCGCGCGGGTCGGGATGATGGCCGCTTCGTCGTTGATAAAGATGGTTAGGCCGGTCTCGGCCGCGCCGATAATGGCGCTGTCAATCGGCACCACGTTGCGCGCCAGAAATTTTAGCTGGTCACCCTGCACCTGCGCCTCGACCGACAGCACCACCTTTTCCCCCGCCGCCAGCAGATCGCCCGCCTTTTCCAGCCCTTCCGAGAATATCGTCACTTCGTAGCTGCCGGTCGGGTCGGACAGTTGCACAAAGGCATAGCGGTTGCCGCGCGCCGATTTGCGCACCTGCACCCCTGACACGATACCGGCAATCTTGGCAATTACCGCCTTGGCCCCCTGGGCCTGCGCGGTCAGCTCTTTCAGGGTCAGCACCGGCGGGCGCTGCCGTTTGAGCGGCCCGACATATTCATCCAGCGGATGCCCCGACAGGTAAAACCCGATGGCCGCATGTTCCTGCGCCAGTGCTTCGGTGGCAAACCACGGTTCGGGCATGGTCAGGCGCGGCGGTGGCAGATCGTCACCGCTATCGCCAAACAGGCTGGACTGGCTGGAGTTCTTTTCATCATGGCACGCGGCTGAATAGGCCACCAGCGCATCGATGCTTTCCAGCACCTTGCGCCGGTTGCTGTCAAGGATGTCAAAGGCGCCGGCGCGGGCCAGCATTTCGATCGGGCGCTTGCCGATGCGTTTCATATCAACCCGACGGGCGAAATCGAACAGGTCTTTGAACGGGCCGTCCTCGCGTCCTGCCACCAGCAGGCGCATCGCATCGACTCCGACGTTTTTCAACCCGCCCAGCGCATAGGCGATCTTGCCATCAACCACGCTGAATGTGGCCTCCGAGCGGTTGACGCAGGGTGGGATGATCCCGATTTCCAGCCGTTTGACCTCGTCGAAATAGATGTGCAGCTTGTCGGTCAGGTGGATATCGCAATTCATCGCACCGGCCATGAATTCCACCGGATGATTGGCCTTGAGCCACGCGGTTTGATAGCTGACCACCGCATAGGCCGCCGCATGCGATTTGTTGAACCCGTAATTGGCGAATTTTTCCAGCAGGTCGAAAACCTCGGTGGCCTTTTTCTTGTCGACCCCGTTTTCCATCGCGCCTTTTTCGAATTTCGGCCGCTCGATGGCCATTTCTTCGGGCTTTTTCTTGCCCATGGCGCGGCGCAGCAGGTCGGCGCCGCCAAGGCTGTAGCCGGCCATTTCCTGCGCGATCTGCATCACCTGTTCTTGATAAACGATGATGCCCTGCGTTTCGTCCAGCAGGTGGTCGATGCTCGGGTGCAGCAGGTCGCGGGTTTCCTCGCCGTTCTTGACCTTGCAGAATTTCGGGATGTTTTCCATCGGGCCGGGGCGGTATAGCGCCACCAGCGCCACGATGTCCTCTATGCAGGTGGGTTTCATCTGGCGCAGCGCATCCATCATACCGCTGGATTCCACCTGAAACACCGCAACCGTCTTGGCCGAGGCATAAAGTTCATAGGTTTTTTCATCGTCCAGCGGGATCAGCCCGATATCCACCTCGATGCCGCGCAATTTCAGCAGGTCAAGCGCGTTCTGGATCACCGTCAGGGTTTTCAGGCCCAGAAAGTCGAATTTCACCAGCCCTGCCGGTTCGACCCATTTCATGTTGAACTGCGTTGCGGGCATGTCGGAACGCGGGTCTTTGTAAAGCGGCACCAGCTCGTCAATCGGGCGGTCGCCAATCACGATCCCGGCGGCGTGGGTAGAGGCGTTGCGCAACAGCCCCTCCAGCCGTTGGGCATAGTCGAGCATGGTCGCCACCACCTCTTCGGCCTCGGCTTCCTGACGGAATTTGGGTTCTTCTTCCAGCGCCTTGGCAATCGATAGCGGCTTGGCCCCGTCCATCGGAATCAGCTTGGACAGGCGGTCAACCTGCATATAGGGCATTTGCAAAACCCGCCCCACGTCACGAATGGCCGCCTTGGACAAAAGCGCGCCAAAGGTGATGATCTGCGCCACCCGGTCGCGGCCGTATTTCTGCTGCACATAGTGGATCACCTCTTCGCGGCGATCCATGCAGAAATCGATGTCAAAATCGGGCATGCTGACCCGTTCGGGGTTCAGGAACCGTTCGAACAGCAGCGCATAGCGCAGCGGGTCAAGGTCGGTGATGGTCAGCGCATAGGCCACCAGACTACCAGCCCCCGAGCCACGCCCCGGCCCCACCGGAATATTGTGTTC
>JALXER010000219.1 GCA_027069385.1 Paracoccaceae bacterium | reverse complement strand
ACATCCTCTATCACCGTCGCCCCGATCAAAATGCCGGCCCCTGCAACCAGCCCGACGCCGATGGCCTTGGCCCCGCCGTCTTTCAGCCATTCCCAGGCGCGTTCGTAAATCGGCACCGGCACCGGTTCTTTGACCGGATCGGGGATAACCTGAATTTCGACGTCGATCCCGACGCTACCTTCATAGATAATACCCTTTTGCTTGAACTTGACCGGCTTGGGCGCCATGGAAACCTTGATTGTGCCCTTCGGAGTCAGGCTGAAACCGCTTTTCCAGGTGGTGCCGGTCACGCTGCTGCCCACGGTGATTGAATCGGTTTTCAGGCCGGTAATCTTGACCGAGTTGGTGAAAGGCCCGATGCCTCCCGATATTTCGGTTTCATAGCTGCGCAGGTTAAACTTTGCGGGCAGTTTGCCTTCTTTCTGGATTTTCAGCGTGCCCTTCAGGGTCGTGGTGATAATCAGGGTTGCGCCGGGGGCCTTATAGGTGGTCTTGACCGACTTGCCTTTGGACAGGTCATACATAAATGTGGGGAACAGGACCGGCTTGGCCGGTTTCTCGGCCGATTTGATCGGCTTTTCGGTTTTCTTGTAAGCGTCGATTTCACATACACCGGCGGGAATGCTGATCTTGGGGATTTTAAGCCCGACCCCTGCCAGAATGAAGTTACCCTTCGACTTTACCGCCGACGGATTTTCGGCGGCGATGGCAGGCCAATAGCGACCGGCCCCGTAAAAGTTCTTGGCAATCGACCACAGGGTATCCCCGGGCTTGACGATATAGCTTGCCCCGCCTGCCGAGGTCATGATGAAGGTCGCCACCACCGTTACCGTCGCAATCCATGGCTCGCCCTTTTGCTGATAGGTGATTTTCGGCACGATCTTCAGGCCGGAATACTTGGCGGGCAGCTTTTTCAGCGCGGCCTTCAGGGCGGTTTCGAATATCTTTACCACCTCTTTTGGCGGGGTTTTCGAGCTGCTGTTGGTTTTGGCGTCGGCCTTTTTCTGCACGTCTTTGGCCCGCAGGGCGGTGGTCAGCAGCTTGCCAAGCTCTGCCGAATAGGTTTTCTCGGCTTTTTTGACGTAAGCGGCATAGGGATTATCGGCCATATGGGGTTCTTTCTATAAATCGGTTTGCAATCATGCGCGCCAGTCTTGGGCATATTTGCACGATTGACAAGGAGTTTATTTATCGGGCAGCACCTTGCCCGCCACACGGTCAAAAGCACCGGCGATCAGTGCTTTGGCCAACACCCGGTCGGGGTTGGTGGGGGCCGGAAAGGTCAGCCCCGCCGCCAGGGCGCGCGAAAAACCAAAGCGCCGGTAATAGGGTTCGTCTCCGACCAGAATAGCGCGTTCCCAGCCCAGTTTACGGGCGCGTTGCAGGCTTTCGCTGATCAGCAACCCGCCCAGCCCTTCGCCCTGATGGGTCGGATGCACCGCGACCGGCCCGAGCAAAAGCGCCCGCAATCTGGTGTCGCCGATGCGTACCGGCCAGAACCGGATCGCGCCGGCCAGCCCGCCGGTTTCATCGCGCGCGGTCAGCGACAGGTCGGCAATCAGCGCCACCCCCTCGCGCAGCCGGTACGAACTTAGCGCCATGCGCCCGGGGGCAAAGGCAAGGTCGAACAGGGTTTCGATTTCAATCAGGTCTTGGGGCGTTTCGGGGGACAGTGTAATCATAGCGCAGCTCGGTCAGGGGAACAAAGGGGTTTCTCCGGACAAAGCCGGAGCGGTTCAGGCTCGTCGAATTGCACGGATTTTTGACACGGACATTCCCTTATTTGCTCGACAAAGGCCTAGCACGGCTCTAGGTTTCCGGCAATCAAATAAGTAAGGAAGCCCGATGTTTTATCGCCCCGGAATAGACGACCACGGCCTGCCCCATAATCCGTTCAAAGCGGTGGTATCACCGCGCCCGATTGGCTGGATTTCCAGTTGTGACGCTGACGGCGTGGCCAATCTGGCCCCCTATTCCTTCTTTAACGCGCTGTGCGATACGCCGCCCATGGTAATGTTTGCCAGCACCGGTTCCAAGCCCGATCAGGCGCGGGGCAAGGACAGCCTTGCCAATATCATCGCCACCCGGGAATTTGCGGTCAACATCGTTTCCTATGCGCTGCGCGACCCGATGAACCGGAGCGCGGCCTCGTTTCCCGCCGATGTGGATGAATTTACCGCCGTGGGGCTGACCAAGGCGAACGGGCGCGAAATTGCTGCCCCGCATGTGGCCGAGGCTCCCGCGGTGCTGGAATGCACCCTGTTCAAGGTGATCGACCTGCCCGGCGAGGCAAATACCATGGTGATCGGGCAGGTGGTCGGGATCAACCTGCGCGACGACCTGATCAGGGATGGCCGCTTTGACGTGACCCTGTATCAACCGCTTTCGCGGCTGGGTTATATGGATTACGCGGCGGTAACCGACGTGTTTCAACTGGTAAAACCGGAATAGAACAGGGGATGAAGATGCACAGCATGATCGGCGTGATTGGCGGCAGCGGAGTCTATGAAATCGACGGGCTGGAAAACGCCCGCTGGCAGGCGGTGGAAACCCCGTGGGGCGCGCCCTCGGATCAGGTTCTGACCGGGGTGCTGAACGGTGTCGAAATGGCCTTTTTGCCCCGACACGGGCGCGGCCATGTGCATTCACCCTCGGACGTGCCTTATCGTGCCAATATCGATGCGCTCAAACGGCTGGGGGTTACTGATGTGATTTCGGTTTCAGCCTGCGGGTCATTCCGCGAGGAAATGGCCCCGGGTGATTTTGTGGTTGTTGACCAGTTTATCGACCGCACCTTTGCCCGTCACAAAAGCTTTTTCGGCTCCGGTTGTGTGGGCCATGTCTCGGTGGCGCATCCGACCTGCGGGCGCTTGGGCGCGGCCTGCGTGGCAGCGGCGCGCGCTGCGGGGGTTCGTGTGCATGACGGGGGCACCTATCTGGCCATGGAAGGGCCGCAGTTTTCGTCGGTGGCCGAAAGCCGGATGTACCGCGATAGCTGGGGGTGCGATGTGATCGGCATGACCAACATGCCCGAAGCCAAACTGGCCCGCGAGGCCGAAATGTGCTATGCCAGCGTGGCGATGATCACCGATTTCGACAGTTGGCACCCCGACCACGGCGCGGTGGATATCAACGAGATCATCAAGGTGCTGACCGGCAATGCCGACAAGGCGCGCGCGCTGGTCAAGGGCCTGCCCGAAATTCTGGGCGATGCCCGCGAACCCTGCCCGCATGGCTGTGACACGGCGCTGGAATACGCCATCATGACCGCCCCCGAGCAACGTGATCCGGCGCTGGTGGCCAAACTGGATGCGGTGGCCGGGCGGGTGCTGAACGTTACCGGCTGACCTCGCCAATGCCGCCACGCGCAACCGACCAGCCCAGCGGATCGGCAAAGAATTTTTCGACCTCGTTCAGGGTGGCCATGTCAAAATAGTTGCCCGCCTTGGCCTCGGCCAGCACATCGTGCCAGGTTGCCAGATAGTGCAGGGTAATATCGTGTTTGTCCAAGTTTTCGACGGTATTGGGGAAAATATCATAGAAAAAGACAAGTGCGGTATGGTTGCAAACACCCCCCGCTGCCCGAATGGCCTCGACAAATTTGATTTTGGAGCCGCCATCGGTGGTCATATCCTCGGCTAGCAGCACCCGCTGGCCCTTGTGCAGCACGCCCTCTACCTGTGAGCCCTTCCCGTATCCTTTGGGCTTTTTGCGCACGTATTGCATCGGCAAGCCCATGCGGTCGGCCATCCACGCACCATAAGGAATGCCGCCGGTCTCTCCGCCTGCGACGCTGTCAAACGCATTGAACCCCGCGTCGCGCTGCACGGTGGCAATCATGAAATCGATCAGGGTAGAGCGGATGGCCGGATAGGAAATAAGCTCGCGACAATCGATATAGCTGGGCGAGACAAGGCCCGAAGCCAGGGTGTACGGATCATCCACCTTGAAATTTACCGCCTTGATTTCCAGCAGCATTCGGGCGGTAAGGCGGGCCATTTCGGCGCGGTCGGTAAGGGCGGTCATCGGGGGCTCCTTAGTGGTTTGCGCTCTTTTAGCAGATTAGATTTTTGTGTCCAGCAGGGCGTTGAGGAGGTCAAACTCGGGGTCGTCCCTTACTGTGCCCCCGCTTCGCCACGCGATTGACAGCGCGCATTTGGCGGCGGCCCATTGCACCAGGCGCTTCGGCCTTACGCCAAAGGCTCGCCCCCAGCTTTGGGCGAGGTGGCGGATGCGGGCCGGGTCGCGGTGCAGGGGCTCGGCTCCTTTGGGGTTGCGAAAGGCGTTGGCCAGTTCAAAGGCGCGCTCACCTAAGATGCCTTTGGCGTCAAATGCCACATAGCCGCGCGCGCCAAGGCGGATGTTATCGTGATGCAGGTCGCCGTGCAGGGGGCGGATATCGGTTTGGGTATTCAGAAGGTGTTCGGCAAGGTTTCGGGCGCGAGTCAGGTCGTGCTTGGCGGGTTCGGGGCAATCAAAGCCAAGGGTTTTTAGGGCGCGAAAGCGCTGCGCAAGGGTGGGAAGGCCGGGAATATCGGGCATACTGGTGTGGAGAGCGTTGGCAACCTTGACCAGTTCCGCGCTGGCCTTTTCGTCCTGCCCGTTGCGGGTCAGATCGCCAAGATGCGGGCCATCCAGCCACTCGGTAAGGGCGGCGTTTCGGGTGGTCTGAAAGACCTTGGCCGCGCCATGGCCATCAAGCGCAGCCATGAGGGTAAAGCCGTGGCGCTCCTCGCCCATGTCTGGCTGGTGGTAGAGCTTGAGGGCGGCAGGGCCGTGGGGGCTTTGGACCTTCCAAACCGTGGCAATGGCGGTTGTGGTGATGAACTCGGGGTTTGTGGCGTTGAACTCTGCCAGTGGTGCGTAGGGTCCACGCACCCTACGCCACCTGCCAGTGGATAGGAAACCCGGGGTCAAACACCGTAATGGGGCCGGCATCGGTTTCGATTTTGGCGGGGAAGGTGACGGGGGTGTCCTGTTTGGTAAGGGTGATCTTGCCCGGGTTGGGTGGCAGGCCGTAAAAGGCGGGACCGTTGAGGCTGGTAAAGGCTTCGAGCTTGTCGAGCGCGTCGGCCTCTTCGAACACATGCGCAAGGCAGGGCATGGTATTGGTGGCCGAGAACACACCGGCACAACCGCAGGCGCTTTCCTTGGCAGGGTCGGTATGCGGTGCGCTGTCAGTGCCAAGAAAGAAGTTCGGGTTGCCCGAGGTGGCGGCTTCCAGCAGGGCCAGCCGGTGGGCCTCGCGCTTGGCGATGGGCAGGCAATAGTAATGGGGCCTGATGCCGCCCACCAGCAAGGTGTTGCGGTTGATGATCAGGTGATGGGTGGTCAGGGTGGCGGCGGTGTTGCGGGTGGCGTTGACATACGCCACCCCGTCGCGGGTGGTCACGTGCTCCATCACGACCCGAAGGGTCGGCAGGCGGGTTTGTAGCGGCGATAACACGCGCTCGATAAAGGTGGCCTCGCGGTCGAAAATGTCCACGTGCGGGTCGGTCACCTCGCCGTGGACGCATAAGGGCAGGCCGATCCCGGCCATCTTTTCCAGCACCGGCATGACGCGGTCAAGGTCGCGCACCCCGCTGTCGGAATTGGTGGTCGCGCCGGCCGGATACAGCTTGACCGCCGCGATGGTGCGGGTTTTGGCGGCCATGGCGACGTCTTCGGGGTCGGTGCCTTCGGTCAGGTAAAGGGTCATCAAGGGCAGGAAATCGTCATCATCGGGCAGCAGGTCGATGATCCGGGCGCGGTATCGCAGCGCATCAAGGCTGGTCACCACCGGAGGCACCAGATTGGGCATGATGATCGCGCGGCCAAAATCGCGGGTGGTTTCGGGCAGAATACCGGCCAGCATATCCCCGTCGCGCAGGTGCAGGTGCCAGTCGTCAGGGCGGGTGATGGTCAGGGTTCTTTGCATGGCTTGGCTCCGCTGTTTCTTGCGGATTGGATAGCGCAGACTTGCCCGAATAGAAAGCGTCTTTCCTGCCCCGCCCGACCAAAGCGGCGCGGCAACCTCCCCGCTTGCGTCACCTTCCCGCCCGCGCCGCCCCGAACCCTATTCGCCCGTGACAACCGGCCCCTTGGCGAACCATGCGGATTAATCCCGCCCTCTCCGCTTTTCCCGCAGAGGCGAAGCCGAGGCGAAGCCGAGGCCACCGCCGCCGGCAGCCGTTTTTCAGCTTGCTGAAAAATGTGCCTTGAGCGAGCGGGGGGCTTGCCCCCCCGAGCGATAGGCAAGCCCGGGTTGAGCTTTGGCGGGGGGCGCGGTATGTTGCGGCAAAACCGGACATGAACCACAGGATATCCGTTTGTTTCGCACCCTCTTTGCCGCTCTTGCCCTGATCCTTGCCTACCAGCCCGCCCTTTCCAGCCCGCATCAGGATGCCGTCGCGCACCTGACACCGCCTTCGGGCCGGTTTCTGATGGGTACATGGTCCGGCGATACCGGCGTTTATGACGGGGTTGAAACCATTACCCCCGCGCATATCCGCCTGTTTGAGCAGGCCGCGGGGCGCCGTGTCAACTGGGTGACCATATCCAGCCAGTGGTTCCACAGCCGCCGGTTCCCCACCGAAACGGCCCGCTGGATCATTGCGCGTGGCAGCACCCCTTATGTCCGCCTGATGATGCGTTCCAGCCCGTTCGAAATGCAGCGCGAGACCACCTTTACCCTGCAAGCCATCGCGCGCGGCGACTTTGACGCCGATCTGACAACATGGGGGCAGGCCGCAGCGGCGCTCGGCGTTCCGATGATTGCCGAATACGGCACCGAAGTGAACGGTGAGTGGTTTCCCTGGAACGGGCGCTGGAACGGGCGCGCCAAAGGGCCTGCGCGGTTTCGCGCCGCCTTTCGCCATATTGTCGAGGTCACCCGCGCCGCCGGCGCCACCAATATCGTCTGGGTTTTCCATGTGAACTATGCCGACTGGCCACAGAACAACTGGAACCGTCTGGAGGCCTATTACCCCGGCGATGATGTGGTCGACTGGATCGGGGTCAGCATGTATTCCAACCTTAACCCCAACGAGCCGGAGCATACGGATTTCGTCGAAGGCTTTGACGAAACCTATGCCCGCCTGCAGGCGCTTGCCCCGAACAAGCCGGTTATCCTGTCCGAATTCGGCACCGATATCGCCCTGCCCATAGAGCCCGCCGGACCGTGGGCCGACCGGGCGCTGGGGGCGATCCTGGGCGGGCGCTGGCCGCGGGTGATCGGCTTTAACTGGTGGAACGAGACCTGGCCCAATGACGACAACCAGCCCACCGACCTGCGGGTTTGGCAGGATCCGGCACTGGCGGCCGTATTCCGGCGCCGTCTGGCGCACGCGCCGCTGGTGCGATAACGCCAATCAGGTCGGATTCCTGCTTCAAGCCGTCGGAAACAGGGGAATCTACCCGAATCGCACCGGATTCGGTTGATTTACCTTTGGCCTAGCTGTTAGGCTCCGGCCAGCAACCTGACGGGATAACCGTTAAGGACGAACAGGAGAGATGGATTGGCTTTGGATAGTTCGCAACAGGCGTTCGTCGCCTTTGACCGTGTGCAAAAGAGTTATGATGGCGAAATCCTCGTTGTAAAAGACCTTAACCTCCAGATTGCCAAGGGCGAGTTTGTGACCATGCTGGGGCCGTCGGGCTCGGGCAAGACCACCTGCCTGATGATGCTGGCCGGATTTGAAACCGCAACCCATGGCGATATCCTGCTGGATGGCAAGCCGATCAACAATATCCCGCCGCACAAGCGCGGCATCGGCATGGTATTCCAGAATTACGCGCTGTTTCCGCATATGACTGTGGGTGAAAACCTGTCCTTCCCGCTGGAAGTGCGCAATATAGGCAAGTCCGAGCGTGAAAAGATGGTGATGGACGCGCTTGATATGGTGCAGATGGGGGAATTCGCCGGTCGGCGTCCGGCGCAATTGTCGGGCGGTCAGCAGCAACGTATCGCGCTGGCCCGCGCTTTGGTGTTCCGGCCCGAACTGGTGTTGATGGACGAACCGCTGGGGGCGCTCGACAAACAGTTGCGCGAACATATGCAGTTCGAAATCAAGCATCTGCATGAAAAACTGGGCGTGACCGTGGTCTATGTGACCCATGACCAATCCGAAGCGCTGACCATGTCGGACCGTGTCGCGGTGTTTGACGATGGCCGCATTCAGCAGCTTGCGCCGCCCGACGACTTGTACGAACGTCCCGAGAACGCCTTTGTGGCGCAGTTTATCGGCGAGAACAACACCCTGAACGCCACCGTGACGGCGATCAATGGCGACACGGTCGATGTGGATATCGACGGAGGCATGAAGGGCACCGCCCTTAAGGTCAATTGTGACGGAGTGGGCAGCCGCACCACCTTGTCACTGCGCCCTGAACGGGTCCGGCTTGATCATTCCGGTGTCAACCGGACCGAAGGCAAAGTGCTGGAGCTGATCTATCTTGGCGACCATATCCGCTGTCGTATGGCAGTGTCGGGCCATGATGATTTTATCGTCAAGGTGCCCAATGCAGGGGGCGACCACAAACATCTGGTAGTGGGCGAAACCACACAGATCAGCTGGGAGGCAGTAGACTGCCGCGCCCTTGACGCATAACAGAATTATTGCCAAAGCCGCGCTTTGGTAGTTTCGAGAGGCTGCGCATCTGCCCGTTTTGCAGCCTCGGTAAAATCAACGGGTAACAAATGGGAGAGGCTTTATGAAGCTTAATAAACTGATAATTGGCGCCAGCGCCCTTGCAATGATTGCAGGTGCGGCAAGTGCCGAAGACATGACGATCGTATCCTGGGGCGGGGCTTATCAGGCCAGCCAGCAGAACGCGTATTTCGACCCTTATATGGCGATGCATCCTGATGTAAACATCATCACCGATGAATCCTCGGGCGAAGCCGTAGCAAAACTGCGTGCCATGGCCGAAGCAGGCAACATCTCTTGGGATGTGGTTGACGTTGTGGCCGCCGACGCCATGCGCCTTTGTGACGAAGGTCTGGCAATGGAAATCGACCCCGACACCCAACTGGCTCCGGCACCCGACGGCACCCCTGCATCCGAAGACTTTGGCGACCTGCTGGTTTCCGAATGCTTCATTCCGCAGATCGTGTACTCGACCACTTTCGGCTATCGTACCGACATGGTTGGCGACACGCCGCCGTCAAGCGTTTGTGACGTGTTCGACACCGAAACCTATCCGGGCAAACGCTCGCTGGAAAAACGTCCGATTGGCAACATGGAATGGGCGCTGATCTGTGATGGCGTTGCAGATGCCGACGTTTACGACGTGCTGGCAACCCCCGAAGGTCAGGCACAGGCATTTGCCAAGCTCGACACCATCAAGGACGACGTTATCTGGTGGTCCGCCGGTGCCGATACGCCGCAATTGCTGGCTGACGGCGAAGTGGTGATGGGCTCTACCTATAACGGTCGCCTGTTCGCCCTGATCGAAGAGCAGCACCAGCCCGTAGCGATGTTGTGGGACGCGCAGGTCTATGACCTTGACGGCTGGATTATCCCCGCCGGTCTGTCCGCAGAACGTCAACAGGCTGCACTGGACTTTGTCTATTTCGCAACCGACACCCAGCGTCTGGCTGATCAGGCCAAATACATTTCGTATGGTCCGGCCCGCGCTTCTTCGGCACCGCTGGTTGGCAAGCACGAATCTCTGGGCATCGATATGGCTCCGCATATGCCGACCGATCCGGCCAATGCGCAGCACACCTTCCTGTTCAACTACAACTGGTGGGCTGATTATCGCGACGATCTGGATGCCAAATTCCAGGCGTGGCTGGCGCAGTAAGCACCGCATAGCATAATGGTACGGGGCCGATTTGGCCCCGTACCAACCGAAATTCGGGGGAAGAGTATGAGCGACGCAACAGCAAACGGGCCAGTTCTGGCCGCCGATGGCACCCCCTTGAAAAAAAGCCTGCAACGATCGTTGCGCCACAAGAAATTTCGTGCCCTGATGTTGATCGCGCCGTTGCTGGCCTTTGTGCTGGTCACCTTTGTTGCGCCGATCGGGGCGATGCTGCTGCGCTCGGTCGAGAACCAGATCGTACCCGATACCCTGCCGCGCACCGTGGTGGCGCTGGCGGACTGGGACGCAACCAGCGGCGAGTTGCCTGACGAGGCGGCCTTTGCCGCGCTGGCCGCCGATCTGGCCGAGGCATTCGACAATAAAACCCATGTCAAGCTGGCGATCCGGTTGAACTATGAAAGCCCGGGCATGACCTCGCTGTTCAAAAAGACCGGCAAGGCCGCCGCGCGCCGCTTTGATCCGGACCAGCCCTATCGCCAGCAGTTTATCGACCTGCGCCCCGAATGGGGCGAGGTGGAGATCTGGCAATTGCTGAAAACCTATTCCAGCCGCTATACCAACGGTTATTTTGTCAATGCGATCGATATGCAGAAAACCCCTGACGGTCTGGTGATGAAGCCCGACGGGCAGCGGGTCTATATGGCCTCCATGCTGCGCACGCTGGGGCTGACGCTGGTAATTACCCTGCTTTGCCTGACCATCGGCTATCCGATCGCGTTTCTGCTGGCCAACCTGCCGATGAGCAAGGCCAACCTGCTGATGATCCTTGTGCTGCTGCCGTTCTGGACCTCGCTGCTGGTGCGCACCTCGGCGTGGAAGGTGTTGCTGCAACAACAAGGGGTGGTCAATGATGTGCTGGTATGGCTGGGTGTTCTGGCCGATGACAGCCGGTTGGAACTGATCAACAACCAGACCGGCACGATTATTACCATGACCCACATTCTGCTGCCCTTTATGATCCTGCCGCTGTATTCGGTAATGAAAGGGATCCCGCCCTATTATGTGCGCGCCGCCAAAAGCCTTGGAGCGACCAACTGGACGGCATTCTGGCGGGTCTATTTTCCGCAGAGCATCCCGGGCATCGGGGCCGGTGCCATTCTGGTGTTTATCCTGTCGGTTGGTTACTACATCACGCCGGAACTGGTGGGCGGGCGCTCGGGCAAGTTTATCTCTAACTGGATTGCCGATTTCGTGCTGAAAAGCCCCAACTGGGGGCTGGCGGCGGCGCTGGGCGCAATCCTGCTGGCGCTGGTGATGGTACTTTATGTGCTGTACGACAAAATCGTCGGTATCGATAACGTGAAACTGGGATAGAACCATGAGCAAACTGCCCCCATACGCAACGACCGGCCAACGCATCTGGCACTATTCCTTCCTGGTGATCTGCGGGTTGATCTTTTTCTTTCTGATCTTCCCGATCATCGTGATCGTGCCGTTGTCGTTCAACGCGCAACCCTATTTCACCTTCACCCCCGAAATGCTGGCGCTGGACCCGGCCGGATTTTCGACCGAGCATTACCAGAAGTTCTTTAACGATGCCGACTGGCAACGGGCGCTCTGGAATTCGATCAGCATCGCGCCCATGGCGACCTTTCTGGCGGTGTCGCTGGGCACCCTTGCCGCCGTGGGCCTGAGCCAGAGCCATGTGCCGTTTCGCGGAACCATCATGGCGCTGCTGATTTCCCCGATGATCGTGCCGCTGATTATTTCGGCGACGGGCATGTATTTCTTTTATTCGCAGATCGGTATTCAGGGGACCTATTGGGGGGTGGTGCTGGCGCATACGGTGCTGGGTATTCCGTTTGTGATCATCACCGTTACCGCGACGCTGGTCGGGTTTGACCATTCGCTTACCCGTGCGGCGGCAAATATGGGCGCGGGGCCGGTGCGCACCTTTTTCAAAATCCAGATGCCGTTGATCCTGCCCGGGGTGATCTCGGGTGGGCTGTTTGCTTTTATCACCTCGTTTGACGAGGTGGTGGTGACCAAATTTGTCGGCTCGGCCTCGCAGACCACCTTGCCATGGCGGATGTTTACCGGCTTGCGTGAACAGATTTCCCCGACCATTCTGGCGGTGGCAACAATACTGGTCGGGATTTCGATTGCGCTGCTGACTGTGCTGGAATTGCTGCGGCGGCGTTCGGAACGTCTGCGCGGGATCACCCCGAGCTGAGGAGGGCGCGGCGCGTCAGCTGTCGCGCTTGTTGCCCCGCCACACCCGCGCCGCCTTGAACCGGCTGTACTTGTGGGTAACGGCGCGTGGGGCAAGACCTTTCCAGCTGTGCTTTGGGAGCAGGGCGGCGCGGGCGAAACCGTGCCGAAAGGGGGGCAGCAGACGCGCCGCCACCGGCCGGTTTAATGGGCCCTGACCCTAGCCCAGCACCCAGAGCCAGACAGAGACCGTAACAACCGAGGCCATGGTTGCCAGCAGGATAATGCTGGCCGCCGCTCCTTTGGCGCGGTCATACATGCTGGCAAACACAAAGGCATTGACGCCCGGGGCCATGGATGCGGTCAGCACCGCCGAGCGCAAAAAGTCCTGGGGCAGCGCAAATACCCAGACCCCCAGCCCGTAGACGATCATCGGGTGCACCACCAGCGCCAGCACCGATATGCTCGCCGCTTCGGGCAGGGACGAGGTGAAGGAATAGCGCGTCAGCACCCCGCCCAGCCCGAATAGCGCCGCAGGCAGGGTAACGCGTGCCAGCATATCCACGCTTGACATGATCGGCGCCCAAAGGGGAATTGCGCCGATATTCACCACAAAGCCAAGGCCGATACCGATCATCAGCGGATTGCGGAACATGGCCACAACGATGCGCTTTGCCGCGGCCCGAATGCCGCTGCCATCGCGGCGCGAGGTCTCCATCATCGAGATGCCCAGCAGATAGCAATAGGGCGCATGCACCGAGATAATCGCGATATTGCCCACCAAGGCGTCGGCACCAAAGGCCCGCTCGGTTATCGGAAAGCCCAGCAGCAGCCCGTTGGAAAACAGCGCCGCAAAGCCGACCGCGACCGACTCGCCGGGGCGGCGGTTGAACAGGGTGCGGGCCAGAAACACGCCAAGGAAAAAGCTGAGGGTCGCACCGGTGAAATAGGTCACCAGCAGCCGCCAGTCGAACGAGGCCGACAGGTCCAGTTTCAGCACCGAGCGGAACAGCAGGGCGGGCGCAGCGAATTTGAGCGCAAAGCTCATCAGCCCGTCAACCGCACCTGCGTCAAACCAGCCAAGCCGCACCACCGCATAGCCGGCGCTGATCAGCAAAAACACCGGCGCGATGATATCGACCAGTTGCAGGATCACGCGGAGACCTCGATCACCATGCCGTCATGGGCGGGGGTAACGTTGGCAGGGGTTTGCGCGGCCACGGTTTCATAATCCAGATCGATATGCATATTGGTCAGGATGCCGCGTTTGGGCGCGGCCCGGTTGATCCATTCCAGCGCGGTATCCAGGTTGGCATGGGTCGGATGCGGGGCATAGCGCAGCGCGTCCAGCACCCAGACATCCAGCCCCTGCACCGCTTGCCAAGCCACGTCGGTCATGGCCGAGACATCGGGCAGATAGGCAAGCCCTCCGACCCGATAGCCCAGGGAACAGATGCGCCCGTGCTGCACCTCGAAAGGCGTCAGGGTCAGCGGCCCGCCTGCGCCATTGATGCGCACCGGCCCGTCCAGCGTGTGCAGGTCCAGCACCGGCGGATAGGCGCTGCCCTCGGGCTGCACAAACACATAGCCAAAGCGCGCGATCAGCGCGTTGGCGGTGGCCGCATCGGCAAAGACATCCAGCCGCGACTTGCGGTTATAGACCACCACCCGAAGGTCGTCGATCCCGTGGATATGGTCGGCATGCGGGTGGGTAAAGACCACCGCGTCCAGCGTGTCCACATTGGCGCCCAGCAATTGTTCGCGCAGGTCGGGGCCGGTGTCGATCAACACGCGGGTTATGCCGTCTTTGCCGAAACGCTCGACCAGCAGCGAACAGCGGCGGCGGCGGTTTTTGGGGTTGGCGGGGTCGCACGCGCCCCAGTCGCCGCCAATACGCGGCACCCCGGCAGAGGACCCGCAGCCAAGAATAGTCGCGCGGATCATGGCGCTTTGACCACCGCCTTGCTGAACAGGCGGTTGAAATTGGCGGTGGTGCGGGCGGCGAATTCGGGCAGGTCCAGCCCGTATAATCCGGCCCCGACGGCGGCGGTCAGGGCGGTATAGGCCGGCTCGTTGCGCTTGCCGCGATGGGGCAGCGGAGCCAGATAGGGCGAATCCGTTTCCAGCAAAATCCGGTCCACCGGCGCGGCAGCAAAAATGTCGCGAACCTGCTGCGATTTCTTGAAGGTGGCAATGCCCGACATCGACAGATAGAACCCCAGATCCAGCGCCACCCGCGCCAGTTCCGGCCCCGACGAAAAGCAATGCATCACACAGGTAAACGCACCGTTTGCCATCTCTTCGGTCAGGATGCGCGCGATATCTTCGTCGGCGGCGCGGGCGTGAATGATCAACGGGAGCGACGCCAGACGCGCCGCTTCGATATGGACCCGCAGCGATTCCTGCTGTTCTGTCGCGCTGTCGGCGGTGTAATGATAGTCCAGTCCGGTCTCGCCAATCCCGACCATTTTGGGGTGTTCGCAAACCTCTAACAACCTGTCCACCGTAAGCATCGGCTCCTCGGCGGCGTACATCGGGTGTGTGCCCGCGGCAAAAAACACCGGATCGTGGGCCTCGGCAATGGCGCGCACCGCGTCGAGGTTTTTCAGGCGGGTGCAGATGCTGACCATGCGCCGGACACCGGCTTGCGCGGCGCGCTCGATTACCGCCTCCATCTCGCTTTCAAATTCGGGAAAGTCCAGATGGCAATGGCTGTCGACAATTTCAGGGGCGCTCATGGGGTGCTTTCCGAGGGTCAGGCCACCAGATTGCGGGCGGCGGATTCTATTCGCAGACATGTATCAAGGATCACCTGCCCGGGGTCAAGGTTTACCGCGCGCGCATGGGTGATGCGCCCGTCCAGTTCGGCGTGCAGATCGGCCCAGATACGCGCGTGATGCGGGCCGGGGCACAGGCGGGCGGCGATCTCGGTCTCGCCCTTGGCGGCCTCGAGCATCTGGCCCGTGGCGCCAAAGCGGGCCAGCCGCGTCAGGGCCAGCAGCAACAGGCGCACGACCAGATCATAGATTTCGGCATTGCCGCGCGCCGCGCAGGTATCGGCCAGTGCGGTGATGGCGTCGCGATCCATGCGCGGGGCCTGCCCGATCAGCCGGACAACCCGCGCATATTGCGCGGTTCCGTCGCGGGCCAGCAGGCGAATCGCCTCGCCCGGTGAACCACCCGACAGTGCCGCCAGCGCCTCGACCTCGCCGGTTTCGGAACCGGCGCTGTGCAGGGCGCGGCCCAGATCGTCGGCTGCCAGTGGCGCGCAGCGCAGCAACCGGCAGCGCGACCGGATGGTGGGCAGCAGTTTCGAAGGCTGGTGCGTAACCAGCAGCAGCACCACCTTGGCGGGGGGTTCTTCCAGTATCTTCAGCAGGGCGTTGGCCGCACTCGGGTTCATTTCGTCGGCCG
This sequence comes from Paracoccaceae bacterium, assembly GCA_027069385.1. Taxonomy (GTDB): domain Bacteria; phylum Pseudomonadota; class Alphaproteobacteria; order Rhodobacterales; family Rhodobacteraceae; genus UBA3077. The sequence goes on along the minus strand of JALXER010000219.1, from coordinate 2,286 downwards.
CATCGATAATGGCTACCCGCCAGTGCCCGTCGGGCGAGGACAGGTTGAAAAACCCCTTGAGCTTGCGGACCTCGTCGACCGTAATCACGGTTTTCAGCCGCTTGGTCTTTTGGTCCCACGGGCGGCGGCACAGGAACAACCCGGGTTCGCCAAGTGCCGCCATGCGTTTGCTGACCGGCGCGTCGGCCGGAATGGCCAGACTGTCGGTCGGGCGGTCCTGCCCTGCCAGCAAATAGCGCGCGATGCGCCATGCCAGCGTGGCCTTGCCGATGCCGCGCGGTCCGGCAATCATCCATGCGTGGTGCAGACGACCGGCCTGAAACCGGTCCAGAAATTCGGCCTCGGCTGCTGCGTGGCCGTACAGATCAAAGGTTTCGCGCGGGTGGGGTGCGCCCTCTATCCGGTCGGGCTGGGGGATGTCGTCGTCATCAACGCTCATGGCAGATGCCCCGCAATGGCAGCTTGTACGCGCTTGGTCACGGCCTCGATGCTGCCGGTTCCGTCAACCGGGATGCAACGATCGGGGTAATCGGATAGCAACGCCTGATAACCCGCCCTAAGCTGCGCCTGAAACCCGCCACCCAGATCCTCGAACCGGTCCTCGCCCGAGCGGCGGGCAAGGCCGCGTTGCAGGCCGGTTTCGGGGTCCAGATCAAAGACCAGCGTCAGGTCGGGTTCGACCCCGATCATCAACTCGTGCAGCCGGTCAACCAGCGGGCGCAAGTCGGCGCGCGCCGCGCCCTGATAGACCCGGGTTGAATCGGCGAACCGGTCCGAGATCACCACCGCGCCACGGGCCAGCGCCGGCAAGATCGTGCGCTCCAGATGGTCGCGACGCGCCGCGGTAAACAGCAGGATTTCGGTATAGGCCGACCAGCGCGCCGGATCACCTTCTACCAGCAAGGCCCGAATTTCCTCGGCCCCTTTCGAGCCGCCCGGTTCGCGGGTCAACACCACATCGCGCCCCTGCGCCTGCAAGGCCTCGGCCAGAATTTTTGCCTGAGTCGATTTACCCGAGCCGTCCGCCCCTTCGAAGGTCAGAAAGAAACCCGGGCGCGGCGCGGTCACAACAGGTTGCCCGACAACACGCGGTCGCGCAGCAGCATGAACGCGGTTTTGAAACGTGCCATGAACCCGGCTTCGCCCACATCGTCCATGGCGGCCAGTGGATAGGTATGGGTGCCCATGCCCGGCACATCAATCACCAGATCGCCCAGCATTTCGCCCTTGGTAATCGGCGCGGCAACCGGCGTGGTCAGGATCACGTTGGCGGTGATCTTGTCAATCTCGGCATAGGGCACCAGCAAAGAGATATCACGAACCGGTGCCAGCCCGACACTGGGCGCATCGCCCAGCCAAATATCGGCCTTGGCCACCTGCGTATGGCCGGTAAACAGCGTTGCCTGCGTAAACTCGCGAAAGGCCCAGGTGATCAGGCGTTCGGCCTCGCTTTGGCGGGCAGCGGCGCTGTCCATGCCGCTGAACATAATCACCACCCGACGCCCGTTGCGCACCGCCGAGCCGACCAGCCCGTACCCGGCCTCTTGGGTGTGGCCGGTTTTCAGCCCGTCCGCGCCGATGCCAAGCCCCAGCAGCGGGTTGCGGTTACGGTGGTTTTCGGGCGCGCGCCCGTCAAAGGCAAACTCGGTTTCCGAGAAATAGTGGTAGTATTGCGGAAATTCCTTGATCAGACGGCGGGCCAGAAAGACCAGATCGCGCGCGCTCATCCGTTGGCCGGGGTCGGGCCAGCCGTTGGCATTGGCAAAGGTCGAGTTGAGCATCCCCAGTTCACGCGCCCGTTCGGACATGCGCAGGGCAAATTCGCTCTCGGAACCTGCCAGCCCTTCGGCCAGAACAATCGCGGCATCATTGCCCGACAGCACGATTACGCCGCGGATCAGGTCTTCGACCCGCACCCGGTCGCGGGTGTTCAGAAACATGGTTGACCCGCAGGTCGCGGTATTGCCGCAAAAATGCACCGCGTGGTCGGATACCGGAAACCGCTCGTCCAGACTGATCCGCCCCGAGGCCAGCGCCTCGAACACCATGTTCAGGGTCATCAGCTTGGACATAGAGGCAGGGGGCAGCGGTTCATCGACGTTCTTGGCCAGCAGCACCGCGCCGGTATCAAAGTCGATAACCATCGCGGCGCGCGCAGGGGTATCGAGCGCCCGGGCCGGCAACGCAAAAAGGACCAAGGCTGCAAGCAGGCTGATCAGATTTTTCATGCGGAAACTTTCTTATCTAAATGTGAACGCGTCGGAAAAGCCGAGGCCACGGATAATG
>JALXER010000218.1 GCA_027069385.1 Paracoccaceae bacterium | reverse complement strand
CTACGGAGGCACAGGCAACGATACGATCTATGGTCATATTGGCAACGATACCCTGTTTGGCGGTTTTGGCGACGATCGAATCTATGGTGGCGGCGGGGCCGACATTATGGACGGGCAAGGCGGCAACGATTACCTGAATGGCGGCATCGGTGATGATCATATCTATGGCGGGAACGGAGACGATACCCTGATCGGCAAGGCGGGCAATGACTGGCTTTATGGCGGTATCGGGGCCGATACGATGAATGGCGGCAAGGGCAATGACAACCTCGAAGGGGGCTTGGGCAACGATACCCTTAAGGGGCGTACGGGTAACGACGTGCTGAACGGCAATGCCGGCAATGATGTGATCTATGGCAATAACGGCCATGATGTGCTGTACGGGGCCAGTGGCGCTGACCATCTTTACGGTGGTGGCGGGCGCGATGTGCTGAATGGCGGGGTCGGGGATGACGTGATGAAGGGGCAGGGCGGCTCGGACAAGTTCGTGTTTGCCAACGGGTTTGGCAACGATACCATCACCGATTTCAACGCGCTGGACGATCTGGAACAAATCGACCTGAAGCTGGTCAGTGAAATTACCGACTATGCCGACCTGATGGCCAACCATATCAGCGTCTCGGGGGCCGATGTGATCATTGATGACGGGCTTGGCAACACCATCGTGCTGCAAGGCGTCAATCTGGCCGATCTGGGTGCGGCCGATTTCATTTTCTAAAAAGATCTGTCTATAACGCCTGATCCGCCCGACGCATTTCGCTCAGCCGCGATGCGGTGCGTTCGAACTCGAACGCGCCGGCCCCGTCTTGATACAGCGCATCCGGTTCCGCCGCAGCCGAGCAAATCAGCCCGACGCCTGCCTCGTACAAGGTGTCGATCAGGGTGACAAAGCGTTTGGCTTCGTTGTTGTTTTCGGGCGACAGCAGCGGGATATTGTCCAGAATCAGCACGCGCACCACCTCGGTCATGGCCAGATAATCCGCCGCGCCCAGCGGGACTTCGCACAGGTCGGCAAAACAGGCCCGCGCAACCCCGTTGTGAAAGGCAGGCAACAAAACCCGGCGGCCTTTGACATTCAGGGTCAGCGGGGCGGGGTCCACGCCGGCCAGATCTTCCCATGCCTGATCCAGTATGGCGCTGGCCTCGGGGCCAGGCGGGGTGATATAGGTATCCTTTCCTGACAGCCTGCTTTTGCGATGATCCGCGCCGCCCTCAAGGTGGAACACCTCCATACGGGCCTTGATTTCGGCGATGAACGGCAAGAATAACTGCCGGTTCAGCCCGTCCTTGTACAGGTCATCGGGGTGCCGGTTAGAAGTGGCAACCACGATCACCCCGCGCTCGAACAGCTTTTCGAACAGCCGCCCGACGATCATCGCGTCGGTAATATCGGTGATCTGCATTTCGTCAAAGCACAGCAGGGTTGCGCTGTTGGCAATATCCTGCGCCACATGGATAATCGGGTCTTTCAGCCCGTGCTGGCGGGCGTTGTGAATGGCGTTGTGGATTTCCTGCATGAAGGCATGAAAATGCACCCGGCGCTTGGGGCTGACCGGCGCGCCGTCAAAGAACATATCCATCAGCATCGATTTGCCCCGCCCGACGCCGCCATAGATATACAACCCCGGAATCGGCGACTGGGTCAGGCTTTCCCGCCCCCAGCCAAAAATGCCCAGCCCGACCTTTTTGGGCTTGCGCGGGTTGTATCCGGCAAGCCGCCCGTGCAGCAATTGCAGCTTTTCCACCGCCAGACGCTGGTCGGGGTCGTCGAACAACTCGCCCGAGGCCAACCGGGCACGATAGCTGAACAGCGGGCCTTTTGGGGTCATCTTATTCATATGTCGCGGCCAAATCCCTTAGCTTGCTTATGGTATTCCAGTTGCGCGCCGTACAGGGCACACCGGCCAGTTTCTCTATCTTCGCCGCCAGTTTGGAGCGCCCGATCCCGTCGGGCGCATGCAGATACACCGCCCGCGTGCCCACCGTCAGGGTTTCGGACTCTTTACGCAGGGTTTGCGCGGTTGTAAAATCAAAATCCGCTGGCGTTTCGGTAAACCAGACATGTTGCGCCTTGTCGGCATGCGGGGCCGCGTCTGCAATAGCAATAAACCCGGGCCGGTCAAACAGCATGGCGCGCGGGCGAAAGCCCTTGGCGGCTTCGATGGCATCCTCGATCATGGCCGCGTCCAGCGCCCCGATAAACACCGCATTGCCGCTCTGGATACAGGTCTGCACCTTGCGCGCCCCGAGCGCCGCCAACAGGTCGCGCAGCTCGGCCATGGGTAATTTGCCATGCCCGCCCACATTGATGCCGCGCAGTAATAGAATTTGGACTGCCATTTCTTGCCTCGTTTTGCTTGACCCTAGCAGGTTTTTGATCTATTGCACCCCCAACTTCCGGGAGTCCTGAAACTTCCGGTCCTCGTTGTTGAGGATCGCCACCAGTCAGCGCGTCGCGCCCACTGGTGCGCTTTTGCTTTGTGACGCCCACTGGTGCGTTTGTCGTTTGAGCCTTTGGAGGGCGCGTGATGTTCGAGAACCTATCTGAACGCCTTGGCGGTGTTTTTGACAAGCTGACCAAACAGGGTGCCCTGACCGAAGCCGACGTGGCAACGGCACTGCGCGAGGTTCGGGTTGCCCTGCTGGAGGCCGACGTATCGCTGCCCGTGGCCCGCGACTTTGTGAAATCCGTGCAGGACAAGGCGACCGGTCAGGCCGTGACCAAATCGATTACGCCGGGCCAGCAGGTTGTCAAGATCGTCAATGACGAACTGATCGCGATGCTGGCGGGCGACGATGCCAAGGCCGGCAGCCTGAAAATCGACAACCCGCCCGCACCGATCCTGATGGTCGGCTTGCAGGGCTCCGGTAAAACCACCACCACGGCCAAACTGGCCAAGCGCCTGAAAGAAAAAGAGAATAAGCGCGTGCTGATGGCCTCGCTCGACATTTACCGCCCCGCCGCGATGCAGCAACTGGCGGTGCTTGGCACCCAGATCGGCGTGGATACCCTGCCGATTGTCGAAGGCCAGAGCGCCGAACAGATCGCCAAACGTGCCAAGCAACAGGCGACGCTGGGGGGCTATGATGTCTATATGCTCGACACCGCCGGACGCTTGCACATCAACGAGGAATTGATGGCCGAAGTGCAGGCGGTGCGTGACGTAACCTCTCCGCGCGAAACCCTGCTGGTGGTCGATGGCCTGACCGGTCAGGACGCGGTCAACGTGGCCGAACAGTTCGACGGCCAGATCGGCATTTCGGGCGTTGTGCTGACGCGGATGGATGGCGACGGGCGCGGCGGTGCGGCGCTGAGCATGCGCGCCATTACCGGCAAACCGATCAAATTCGTCGGCCTTGGCGAGAAAATGGACGCGCTGGAGGAATTCGAACCCGGCCGAATCGCCGGTCGTATTCTGGGCATGGGCGATATCGTCGGGCTGGTTGAAAAGGCGCAGGAAACCATCGAGGCCGAACAGGCAGAGCGCATGATGAAGCGCATGCAAAAAGGGTTGTTCAACATGAACGACCTGAAAAACCAGCTTGAACAGATGCAGAAAATGGGCGGCATGTCGGGCCTGATGGGCATGATGCCGGGCATGGGCAAGATGCAAAAACAGATGGATGCGGCGGGCATGGATGATAAGGTGATCACGCGCCAGATCGCCCTGATCCAGTCGATGACCAAACGCGAACGCGCCAACCCCAAATTGCTGCAAGCCAGCCGCAAGAAACGCATCGCGCGCGGGGCCGGTATGGAGGTCTCGGATCTTAACAAACTGCTGAAAATGCAGCGCCAGATGGGCGACATGATGAAGAAAATGGGCAAGATGGGCAAGAAAGGCCTGATGCGTCAGGGGCTGGGCGCGCTGATGGGCAAGGGTGGCAACATGCAGCAAGGCATGCCCGGCACCCCCCCGGGTGGCGCTGGCGGCCTGCCCGGCCTTGGTGGCGGTGCCCTGCCCTCTGACCTTAGCGGCTTCGGGAAAAAGAAGAAATGATCGCAATTCCCACCCTTGAAACCGAACGCTTGGTTTTGCGCGGCCCTGTTGTCGCAGATCAACAAGGCTTTGTGGCCTTTTTGATGTCCGAGCGCGCGAAATATGCCGGCGGCACCCAGGATCGTGCCGAAGCGGTGGCTGAGTTTCAGGAAATGGTCGCGTATTGGAATTCGGGCGAACTGGGCACCCTGATCATGTCTCGCAAAACCGACGGTCGGGCCATTGGCCATGTGGGCGGCCTGATGCCCGAGGGCTGGCCCGAGCGGGAACTTGGCTGGTCAATCTGGCGGGACGAGGACGAGGGCAAGGGTTTTGCCACCGAGGCGGTGTTGGCCGTTCTGGATTATGCCTTTGACCAAGCGGGCTGGGATACCGCGGTAAGCTATATCGCGCCGGACAACACGCGGTCTATCAGAATGACCGAGCGTCTGGGTGCCAAGCTTGACAATGATGCCGAAAAACCGGACGGGCTGACCTGCCTTGTGTATCGCCACCCCGATTTGATCGGCGGAGATGGCGGCATGGAGGCGTATGTATGACCCCGACGCTGCAAACAGATCGCCTGATACTGGAAACCGAGCGCCTGATCCTGCGCAAACCCGAGGCCCGCGATGCGGATGGCTTTATCGCCTTTCTGATGTCCGAACGCGGTCGCTTTGTGGGCGGGCCTGTGCCGCTCGGGCGGGCGTGGCGGGCCTTTGCCAGCGTGGTTGGCCAATGGGATATTCGCGGGTTCGGCATGTTTGCCGCCGAACTGAAATCCACCGGTCAGGCCATCGCCAATGCCGGCCCGTGGTACCCGGGCGACTGGCCCGCGCCCGAGCTTAGCTGGTCGATCTGGGATGGCGCGCACGAGGGGCAGGGCTATGCCTTTGAAGCCTCGGTCGCGGCGCGCGACTATATGTTCGATGTGCTGGAACTGGACAGCTTTGTCAGCTATATCGACGTTGAAAATGCCCGTTCAATCCGGCTGGCCGAACGTCTGGGGGCCGTGCAGGACAGTGATTCCTTTGATCCGTTCGCGGATGAAGAGGGCGAGGGCTATATCTATCGCCATTTCAAGGAGGCCCGCCCATGACCCCCGACCAGATCAAGGCCGCCGAATTGCTGGCCGAGCATCGCGAAAGCATCGACCGGCTGGATTCCATTCTGGTCTATACGCTTGGCGAACGCTTTAAACACACACAGGCCGTGGGGCGTTTGAAGGCAGAACACGACCTGCCCGCATCCGACCCGGCCCGCGAGGCCACGCAGATTGCACGGCTGGAAGAATTGGCAGGCAAAGCCAAACTAGACCCCGAATTTGCCAAAAAATTCCTGAACTTCGTCATTTCCGAGGTCATCAGGCACCACAAGCATATCAAGGATAACGAAACGTAGGGTGGGTGCTTGCACCCACCATCCCCAGCCATCTTAAGGAGAAAACAAAATGGCAGTTAAAATTCGTCTGGCCCGTGGCGGTTCCAAGAAACGCCCGTTCTATCGCATCGTTGTGGCCGATGGCCGCATGCCGCGCGACGGCCGCTTTATCGAGAAAATCGGCACCTACAGCCCGATGCTCCCCAAAGACGATGAAAATCGCGTGAAAATCGATCTGGATCGTGTGAAACACTGGATGGATCAGGGCGCGCAGGTAACCGATCGCGTGTCGCGCTTTCTGGAAGCCGCTGGCGTGATCGACAAGAAATCACGCAACAACCCCAAGAAAGGCGCGCCGCACAAGGCCGCTGTTGAACGCGCTGAAGAAAAAGCCGCCAAGGCAGCCGAAGCTGCCGAAGCACCGGCTGAAGAAGCAGCCGAAGCATAAGGGGCGGTTCCGGCACCCCCTTCTACTCCCCCCCCTCCTAACCCCCCCCCCGCAAGCGGGGGGGAGGAACGCGCCGGACCTTGCGCGTTGCCGCGCAGGGGCATATTTCAGACCAAACCATTGCAGGAGCAGGTCGTGAAAGACGAAAACCTAATTTGTGTCGGTGCCATCATGGGGGCTTTTGGCGTGCGCGGCGAGGTGCGGCTCAAATCCTTTTGCGCCGATCCCGCAGCGATTGAAGGCTATTCTCCCTTGCAGACCGAAGCGGGCGCATCGCATGAAATCGTGCTTACCCGCAATGTCAAAGGTGGATTTGCCGCCAAAATCAGCGGTGTTCATGACAAGGAACAGGCCGATGCCCTGCGCGGCACCCGTCTTTATACCCATCGGGACAAGCTGCCATCCCTGCCCGATGACGAATACTATCATTCGGACCTGATCGGCATGACGGTGCTTGACACCGGCGGGGCCGAGCTGGGCCGCGTGAAGTCGGTGCAGGATTTCGGTGCCGGTGATATATTGGAAATCACGGGCCGCCGCATGAAAGAGCCGGCCCTGCTGCCCTTTACCCGCACTCATGTGCCCACCATCGACCTTGAGGCAGGCAAGATCATTGCCGACCCGCCCGAGGGGCTGTTCCCCGAGCCAACCGATGGCTGACCGGTTTGGCAATGTGCTGATCGTCGGGGGAACCGGCATAATGGCCGATGCCAGCCGTTTTGTTGCCGCCCGCGCCGATCGGGTCGTTCTGGGTGCGCGTCATCCCCATGCGCTGGCACAGGAAACCGGTGCCATCCCTTGGGTGCTGGACTGGACAAACCAGTGCGATACTCTTGGGGCGCTGGTGCCGATGCCCGCTTTTGATCTGGTCATTTCGTGGTTGCATCTGAACGGGATGTGGCTGGCCGAACATCTGGAAAGCAAGCTTTCAAAGGGCGGGCATTCGCTGCGGGTGCATGGACAGGCCGCCGCCATTCCGGCAACCTTGGCCAGGCGCAGCCCTGCCTTGCGCAGCGGGATCAGCCGGCAAGACGTCATTCTGGGCCGCATGGTCGAGGCCGGTTACCGGCGCTGGCTGACCAATGCCGAAATCAGCCGTGGCGTGATCGAGGCGCTTGACTCCCCCACCACCACCCCGTTCGCGGTCGGCGATATCACCCCGCCCGAACTACCGGCGCAGGGTTAGCCCCAGTCCGGCCCACCACGGGTCATCCTGCAGGGCGGTTCGCAGCGGCGTGCGGGTTTGTGCGGGCGCGTTCTGGATATAGTGATAGGCTTCGTACAGGCTTTCGCCGGTCAGGGTTTTCAGATAGGCGATCCCCGCCACAACCGTATAGGGCTGGCCGGTTTCGGCCAGAAAATTCGGCTCCAGATCGGTCCAGACCGCACCGGCCCAACCGGTGCTGTCACACCATGCGCGCACCCGCGCAACCACCGCAGGCATGCGCCCCGCCGCAACACCGTCACGATGAAACGCACCAATCCGGTGCAGCGGCGCGCGTTCCCGCGCGGCCAGGTCATCGCGCGCCCGCGCAATGTCGCCCCGCACCGAGGCAATCGCATGGGTCGGGCAATCTACCCCGACTTCGGGGTCCAGACACACGGCCAGCGCCTGTTTGCGCTTGGGCGACACGCGGCTGAACTCCATCGGCAGGGCCGGTCCGCCCGACATATGCCAGTCTCCGCGCACATGCGGGGTCAGGATCTCCAGATCCCAGATCAGCGAGCCCCAGCCCAGTATGGCAATGCGCCCCGCCATCATCGCAACACCAGATACGGGTTGGCGTTGCCGGAATGGGGCAGAAACCACAGGCCGGCATAGCCAATCACCAGAACAAGCGTTATTCCGGCCACCCAAATCCGGACGGAACCGTGTACCGGCGAAGATGGCACCAGCAGCGACAGCAGGAACAACGCCACCGCATGGGTATAGATGAACCGGCCCCAGTCCGCGGCCACCACGAACAGCATCAGGCTGGTCAGAATGCTGGACAGAACCAGAAACATAACCATTCGGGATGTGGCGAGTTGTTTGAAATGGCGGGTTAACGGGACAAAGGCAATCAGGGTCAGCACGGCGGATTGCGGATAATAGACCAGATAGCCCCGTATCAGGATATAGGCCTGCACCAATGCCTTGCCATGCACAGGATCCGCAGCCAGCCAGGCAATGGCTCCGGCTTGCGGGCTTGAAACCGGCAAGCCGCGATTCTGGGCAAAACGGGTGCCTGCAAGGGAATCCCGGATGGCGCTAACGATATCCTGATCACCGTGAAAATAGACGGAAAGGGCAAAGGCCAGCAACGACCCCGACAGGATCGCGAACAGCATTATCGCACGTCTGCGCGACAGCCCGAATGTGTAAACATAGACCGCCAACGGGTAAGGCAGCCAGAATGCCAGCATTTCATGGCTGAGTATCAGCAGTGGAAACACCGCCAGACAGCCAAGCAAAACCGGCTCCTGCTTGCGGGGGTCCGGACGGGTTGCGCTCCAAACCATCAGGGCCATCAGGGCAAAGAACAGGATCTCTTTTCGATAACCGCCCTGCGGATCATGCAGTTGAAAGCTCAGGATTGCCGGTGAAACCAGCACCAGCAGATAGGCCAGCAGGTTGTTTTGCCGGCGCAGGGAAAGATAGGCAAACAGATAGAACACCGCGTAAAGGGCAATCTGCACGGCTGCAACAACAGCCCCCGGCCCGACGCCAAGCCCCGACGCAACCCGATAGATCGCCTCTCCGGAAAGGCCACGACGCACGAAACCGCCCTGATAGTTTATCAGCCAGTCCCCGACCCCCCAGATGTTTTCCTGCTGGTAAAGGGTCAGCGCACCATATGCGGTCCAGAGCCAAACCCCCGCCAACCCGACGGGCAGCACCAACCGGATAAACCGGTCAAGCCGGTCAAAGGGAATGGTGCGGCTTAGGGCCATTTGCATTCGGGCGGCAGCGACATCAGCACCGCCTCGGGGTTATGGCCGGTTTGCAGGCCGAACATGGTGCCACGGTCATAGACCAGATTGAACTCGGCATAGCGGCCCCGTTTGATCAGTTGCACCTCGCGGTCTTGATCCGTCCACGGCTCGAACATGTGTTTCTCGGTCAGCGGCACGAAGGCTTTCAGGAAGGCGCGCCCGACATCCTGCGTAAAGGCAAAATCGGCCTGCCAATCGCCGGTGTTCAGGTCGTCATAGAAAATGCCGCCCACGCCGCGTGGCTCGTTCCAGTGTTTGATCATGAAATACTCGTCGGCCCATTTCTTGAAGCGCGGATAGTATTCGGGGTCATGCGCATCACAGGCCTGTTTCTGCTGGTCGTGGAAAAACGCCGTGTCCTCGGGCACCTCGACCATCGGGTTCAGGTCCGACCCGCCGCCAAACCACCAGCCGTGCGGGGTCCAGAACATGCGGGTATTCATATGCACCGCCGGTGTTTTGGGCGAGCGCATATGTGCCACCAGCGAGATCCCCGCCGCCCAGAAACGCGGGTCGTCCGCCAGCCCTGCCAGCCCGGGCCGCGCCATCATAGAGCGTTGCGCCGCCTCACCCAATGTGCCGAAAACGGTAGAGATATTCACCCCGACCTTTTCGAACACCCGCCCCTGACGCATCACCGCCATTTCCCCGCCGCCGCCGCTTTCGCGCGTGGTCGGTTTGACCTCAAACCGCCCCGCAGGCAGGTTGGCAAACGGGCCTTGGTCCTGTGCGTCCTCCAGCCCTTCGAACGCGGTGCAAATCTGGTCGCGCAGCGCACGAAACCACGCCGAAGCGCGGGCTTTTTCATTACTCAGATCGGGTGTGGTCATCGGTCAGCCTTATCCATAAAGTCAGCGCGTTTTAAGGCAAGACAGGCCATAAGACAAGCGACCTAAAGGTTCAGCCGCACCGCGACAGATACCCCGATCGCCACTACAAACATGATCATGATCACCGGAATTTTCCAGCGCAGCTCGTTCCGGAAGGTCTGGCCGCAATGGCTGCATTGCGGCTCGGCCACCGGAGTCATCTTTTTGCATTTCGCGCAAACACGGCGTCGCGCCGCCTGATCACGCCCGCATGACCCGCAGGTTTCCCCGACCACCCGCGCATCGCAGAAATGGCATGTCGCAGCCATACCTTACGCCCCTTGCGGGCCGATTGCCGCGATAATGGCCTGAGCATGGGGGCGGTTGTTTTTCGAAAACGCCCGATGAAATTTGACCCTGAAGGGTTTGCTTTCATCCTTGATGTTGATGGATGTGAATATCTTGCCGTCCTTGACGTTGGCGGGGTTGGCAGCAAAACCGGCGCGGTTATACTCGATCACTTCCTTGACCTCGGCATTGCTGAATCCCTTGATCTGCAACGCGATCAGGCGCTTTTCGGTCAGCCCGACCAGAAAATGTTTGGTCAGCATGGTCATGGCGATCACACCGGGCAGCACACCCAGCGCAATCAACGGCACGGTAATCGCCATACTGGGTTGCTTGATACCATAGGCCCAACGCGAAACGGTTTCGCCCTGCTGCAAATGGGGTTGAAAGGCTTCGACAATCTGGTCATCGGTCAATTTGGCCATGTATTCTCTCCGGATAAAGTATTTGATAAGTAATGGTGCAGGTTAATCTTGAATTGATAAAATAAACAACCGGATTCCGAAAGAAGTTAATTTTTCAATCCGCAGTTGACCGCGACAATTTATCCGGCTATAAGCCCCGAACCATTCATTGGACAGGAATATGAAAATGACCAACGCAAAGTACCTATCAGCCATCTGACGGCCTTGCTTTGCGTGCGGGCGGTCTGCCCCGCTCTCTCATTTTTTTCATATTCCCATTCGCCCGCAGGAGGGCAGTCCGATGAACCCCATCATCTATATTGGCGACCCGCGCCACAAAATTGACACCCCGTTACCGGACTGGTTTGTCCGCGATATGGGTGATCGCATCTATGAAATCGAACCGCGCCGCTGGCACTTGCCGATCTGGCCGGGCTTCCGGTTGGAGCTGCGGATTTACCCGATCAACGGAGTCTCCGATGTTTAAGAAATTCGAAAACCTGATCGATCCGTTTCAGGCCCATGATGAAAGCACGCCCTCGGGTCGGCTGTGGGCCTATGTGGTTTCCAACCTCGGGCCGTTTCGCAAATGGTTGCCGCTGATGGCATTGCTTGGCGTGCTGACGGCGGTGATGGAAAGCGGGCTGATCTTTTACTCGGGGCGGGTGATCGACCTGATGAACACCGCCGGCACCCGCGAAATCTGGTCTCTCCACGGGGTTGAGTTGCTGCTGGCGGGGCTGTTCGTGCTGTTTTTGCGGCCGCTGATTATTACCCTTAACCACCTGTTTCTCGAGCAGACTCTGGCGGGCAACATGCAGGAACAGGCGCGGTGGCGGGCGCATAAGCACCTGCTCGGGCAATCGACCGAGTTCTTCCAGAACGATTTTGCCGGACGGCTGGCCAACCGCGTGATGCAGATGGGCCCGGCGATGGAGGACAGCACCTATATGGCCTTCGAGGGCATCTGGTATGCCACCACCTATGTGATCGGTGCCATTCTGGTACTGGGCGCCATCGACTGGCGGCTGGCGGTGCCGATGTCGGTGTGGATGGTGGTCTATGTGCTGTTTGTCAAACGGATTGCCACGCGGGTTGCGCATGCCTCGGAACGGATGTCCGAGACAAAATCGCTGGTCACCGGCCGGATTGTCGATGCCTATTCCAACATCGAATCGGTCAAGCTGTTCGCCCATGGCAAACGCGAGGAACAATACGCCCTGTCCGCGATGAAACGCCAACGCTTGCGCTTTCAGCGGTTCTTGCGGCTGATGACGCGGCTGACCTTTAGTCTGGCGTCGCTGAACGGGCTGCTGATGGTCGGGGTGATCGGTCCGGCGATCTGGCTTTGGAGCGCGGGCACCGTGTCGGTGGGCGAAGTCGCGGCGGCGGCAGCGCTGACCATTCGCCTGAACGGCATGACCGGCTGGATCATGTGGGTAACGGTGCGGCTGTTCGAACATGCGGGCGTCATGCGCGAGGGGCTGCAATCCATCGCCGTGCCCCAGTCGGTTACCGATGCCCCGCAGGCCACGCACCTGAACCTGACCGAAGGCCGCATAGAGGTGCGCGACCTTAGCCACCATTACGGCAAGGGGCGCGGCGGGCTGGACCATGTGAACCTGACCATCCGGCCCGGCGAAAAGGTCGGGCTGGTCGGGCGTTCGGGCTCGGGCAAATCCAGCCTGGTGAACCTGTTATTGCGCTTTCGCGACGCCGAGCAAGGCCAAATTCTGATCGACGGGCAATCGGTGCGCGATGTCACGCAGGACAGCCTGCGCCGCCAGATCGGCATGGTCACACAGGATAGCAGCCTGCTGCATCGCTCGATCCGCGCCAATATCCTTTATGGTCGCCCCGATGCAACCGAGGCCCAGATGATCGACGCCGCCAAGCGGGCCGAGGCCGACGGCTTTATTCAGGACCTGCAAGACCCGTACGGAAATACGGGGTATGATTCACAGGTTGGTGAACGCGGGGTAAAATTGTCGGGCGGACAGCGGCAACGTATTGCCATTGCGCGGGTTATCCTGAAAGATGCCCCCATTCTGGTGCTGGACGAGGCCACCTCGGCGCTGGACAGTGAAGTAGAGGCCGCCATACAAGACACGCTTTACGGGGTGATGGAAGGCAAAACCGTGATCGCCATTGCCCACCGCCTTAGCACCATCGCCCGCATGGACCGGATCGTGGTGCTGGATGCGGGCCGCGTGGCCGAGGACGGCACCCATGCCGAGCTGCTGGCGCAAAACGGCCTTTATGCCGGGTTCTGGAATCGCCAGTCAGGCGGATTTATCGGCGCAGAGTAGTAGGGTGCGTGGTCCTCCACGCACCGCCCGACAAAGGAGACGTAGGTGAAGTTTTTCGAGACCCTGATCGACCCGTTTGCCCCCGCCAACGGCCCGCCGCCCAAAACCCTGATCGCCTTTGGCAAATGGCTGTTTGCCGGTGCGGGCAAGGCGGTGGTGCTGGCGGGCATTGCCTCGGTGCTGATCGGGCTGTCCGAAGTCATGGCGGCGTGGCTGGTCGGGGCAATCATCGACCGGATTACCGCTGTCGGGCGCCCGGCTTTTCTTGACGGCTATGTGTGGCAACTGGCGGCGATGGTGGGGTTTATGCTGCTGGTGCGCCCTGCGGTGGTGCTGTCACAAGCGGCGATAAACGCGCTGGCATTCAACCCCAACCTGTCGGTGCTAAGCCTGTTCCGGCTGCATAAATACACCCTTGGCCAGTCCCTGAGCTTTTTCGAAGACGATTTCGCCGGCCGGATCAACCAGAAACAAATGCAGACCGCGGCGGCGCTGGGGCAGATCCTGATGGAGATGCTCAACGCCGTGGCCTTTGCGCTGGCCATGGTAATCGGCGGGGCGGCGGTGCTTTCCGGCTCCAACCCGTGGCTGTCACTGGTAATGGCGGGCTGGCTGGTGCTTTATGTTTCGGCCTTGCGCTGGGCCTTGCCGCGCATCCGCAAGCTTGGCAAAAAGCGCGCCGAAACCCGCTCGGCGATTTCGGGCAATTTCGTTGACAGCATCGCCAATATCCAGACCGTCAAACTGTTTGCCCATACCGACCGCGAGGAAACCGCCGCCCATAAAACCCTTGTCAATTTTCGCGAGGCAACCCTAGCATTCGGGCGGCAGGTGATGCGGTTCCGGCTTGCGGTGGCGCTGCTGGCAGGGTTGCTGCCCGTGGCGCTGGTCGGTACGGCGGTGGCGCTGTGGTATAGCGGCAACTCCGAAGCCGGCGCGATTGTCACGGCGGGGATTCTGGCCTCGCGGCTTGGGGCGATGACAGGGTGGTTTTCCTTTACAATCATGGGGTTATATGCCGAGATAGGCACTGCCGAAGACGGCATATCGACCCTTGCCAAGGATTACACGCTGGTGGATCGCGCCGCTGCGGTGCCGCCCAAAAACGTGCGCGGCGCGCTGCGGTTCAACGCGGTTGATTTCCACTATGGCCGCGCCGATGGCGGCGGGCTGAACCGTTTTGACCTGACCATCGAACCGGGGGAAAAGCTGGCGCTGATCGGGCGCTCGGGGGCGGGGAAATCGACCGTGGTTTCATTGTTGCTCAGGATGCGCGACGTCGAAGGCGGCTCGATCACGCTTGACGGGGTGGACCTGCGCGACCTGACGCAAGACGGGCTGCGCCAGCATATCGGCATGGTGACACAAGACACCCAGATGTTTAACCGCTCGGCGCGCGAAAACATCCTTTATGGCAAGCCCGAGGCGACCGAGGCCGAACTGCTGGCCGCCTGCGAACAGGCGCAGGCGCTTGATTTCATTCGCGACCTTCAGGACAGCAACGGCCGCAGCGGGTTTGACGCACGACTGGGCGAGCGCGGGGTAAAGCTGTCGGGCGGCCAGCGCCAGCGCATCGCCATTGCACGGGTGATTCTTAAAAACGCGCCGATTCTGGTGCTGGATGAGGCCACCTCAGCGCTGGACAGCGAGGTAGAGGCGGCAATTCAGGATACCCTCGATACCCTGATGCAGGGCAAAACCGTGATCGCCATTGCGCATCGCCTTAGCACCATCGCCATGATGGACCGGATCGTAGTGCTGGACGAAGGCTGCGTGGTTGAACAGGGCACCCATACCGCGTTGCTGGCACAAAACGGCCTGTATGCAGCCTTGTGGAATCGCCAGTCGGGCGGGTTTATCGGGGCGGACGCCTGACCGCCGCCGACCTTGCTTTTCAAGGCAAAACATGCGAGGCTTATCGGGTTGACGACTAGTCGGAGGTTTCACGATGAAAACCCTGTTCCGCAACGCCCTTTTTGCCCTGCTGTTTATCCCCGGTCTGGCTTATGCGCAGGGCTGTATCGAATATACCGGCGATGACCGGCTTATCCTTCGCGACGGCGCCTATTACGGCCCGGTGACCGAGGTTGTCACATATTTTACCCTGATCACCGAGCGCGATCTTTATAATTCGCGTGGCGAGCGCCTGCTGGATTATCGCGCCATCCTGCAACAGGATCGCGCCAATCTGCACAAATCCGGCACGGCTGACAGCTATGTCGAATATGATAACGGCGAACCGGTGGTGATTTCGGAAATGTCCGAGGATTATTTTATCACGGCGCAGCGGCGCTCGCTGCTGTCGAGCGCGCGTTACTTCCAGTATTGCTATGCCAAAAGCCAAACCGGCCTATTGGAACGCGAAATAGAGCGCGGGCAGGTCAATGCGGCGCTGCTGCGGGTCAGCGTGTTTGCGTTACCCGACGGAGAACTGGCGGTGCTGATTGCCGCGGTGGGCTAAATTTCCGACCCGCGCCCTGTTCGTGCTTTGGGTTTCGCTGCTGGCCTTTGGCCTGCCCGAGGTATTCGCCGGCACCGGCAACGGCTGGCTAACCCGTTTTGACGTATACTTGCTGGCACTGCCGCTTTACGGGCTGCATTTCTGGCTGCTGGTGCATATCGCGGTACAAACGCGGCGCACATCCTGGCCCGCCCTTTACCTGTTCGGCATCGTTTTTGCGCTTTACGAGACCTGGATCACCAAGGTGATCTGGCACAGCTACCCCGGCGCCGAGGGGTTCGCGTTCGGCGGATTCGGCCCATGGTTCGGCATTCACGAAACGGTGGGGCTGGCATTGTTTTACCATCCGGTAACCTCGTTCCTGCTGCCGCTTGCGGTGGTTTCAACCCTTTTCCCCGCATTTGGCCGGTTTTTTCCGATGCCCGACTGGATATTTGGCACCAGCCGCTGGGCGTTGTTGCGTCGGGTGGCGCTGGTGCTGGTCTGGGGGGTGGTCTCGGGGCATAACATGCCGGTGCCGGGTGAATACCTGTATAGCTGGCTGTCGCTGCTGGTCGTGCTGGCACTGGGCTGGAAGCTGCTGGAAAAACGGGTGGATCAGCGGGTTGCCTCGCCCACGCTATCGCGCATCGGGCTGGGCGTGGCAATGGTCTGGCTGGCGCTGATTTACGGTGCCAGCTATGCGTTGCTCCTGCCCGAAAACCTGCCACCGCTACCCATTCAGGCGCTGACGCTGGCCTTTTATCCGGTGCTGGCCCTGCTGATTGCCCGGACCCGCCCGCGCGCGCATGATCCGACGGTTGCCAATGCCAGCACGCGCGGACCGGTGGTGGTGATCTCGGGGGTATTCCTGACCGGGCTGGCCTCGGTACTGATCCTGACCTATACCCCCGTCAAAGGGGCCAGTATCGGGATCATTCCGTTTCTGGCGATGATCCCGCTTGGCGCGGGATTGTTTATCTGGCTGGTGATCTGGCAGGTGCTGTTGCACCGACAGGCACGCGAATAACAGCCGATTGGAAGGCCGTTTCAAAAAACCTCAATTCTTTGCTTGCTAAAACCTTGGAATCACCCGAAAATGCCCCCAGCTATTAATAGTAGCGGTTCATTTTGAACATATTAAGGAGTTACAGAGATGAAGAAATCAAGTCTCGCAATGCTGGCCACAGCCAGCATATTCTTTCCTTCGCTTGCCTTTGCGCAGCTTAGCGTTTGCGGCACATCGCCTGCCGATATTCAGCAATTTGGCGGTTTTGGTGTGGATGCGGCCACCATGGGCGCACCTGCACAGATGAATATTCAACTGGTTCCCAGCGTGTCCAATTACCTGCAATTCGAGGTATCCACGCCGACGGATTTGCGAATCGAGGCCACCGACGATGGCGGGGTTGACCCGGTAATGGTGCTGCTCGATGCGGCGGGCAACGAGATTGCCTCGGACGATGACGGCGGCGGCGGACGTGCCTCGCGGATCGAGGTTTCGGTCGATGCCGGCACCTATTGCGCACGGGTTTACAACTTTTCCTCGACCACCGGCCCGACCACGGTTCAGCTTGGCCGACTGGAACACACGCCGATTACCCCGGGCGTTACCGGAGGTGGCGGCGCGGTTGAAGCCTGTACCGCCAATACCCCCGCATCGCCGCTTGCCTTTGGGGCCATCAACAACGCGGTTGCCGGTGGCAATGCGATCAACCTGAACCGGACCGGTGATGTGACCTATCACCGCTTTACCGTTTCGTCGCCGATTGGCCTGACCATTACTGCGGCCAACCCCGACGCTGATCCGGTTGTGCGGGTCTATGACAATGCGGGCAATGTAGTTGCCGAGAATGACGACTTTGACGGTCTGAACTCGCAAATCGACATGCAAACCCCGTTGCAGGCCGGTGATTACTGTATGGCGGTCAGCGCGCTGTCGGACGGCACCCAGCCTATCGCCGTTTCGATTCGTGAATTTGATGAAGCCGCGTTCCTGCGCGCCCGTTACGACAAAGGCGAAGCTTCTCCGCCCATCGGTGGTGACTATCCGATTGACAATATCGGGCTGGTAACCGGCGCGTATTCCGGTGATGTGCTGGTTGGCGGCGTTGCCCGCTGGGTAAGCTTTGAAGTAAGCGAATCGTCACTGATGCTGATCCGTGCGATTGGCAATGGCGGGGCGGATCCCAAGATTTACCTTTACTCCGAACGCGGCGAGCAACTGGCCTTCAACGATGATGACGGCAGTTCGCTGGATTCGCTGATCGCTCAGGAATTGTTCCCGGGGCGCTATCTGATCGGGATACTGCTTTATAACTACGAGGAAGGCACACCGGCACAGCCCGTTCGTCTGTCCTTGCAGCGGTATGTGCGCGCCCAGTAACGCCCGCTGACATGACTGAAAGGCCCGTCCGGCTTTGGACGGGCCTTTTTGCTGGGGAATACGCTTTGGAATATTGCCATGGTGTTTTGTCAAAGGGTTGGGTAAATCTAGCGGCACCCGCATAACCACAAGGTCTGTTTCATGTCCCATCCCGGCCCCGCCCGCCCGCGTTCTACCCGCAAATCCGCGCCCTTGCGGGGTCAGGCGCAGGTGCCCGG
>JALXER010000217.1 GCA_027069385.1 Paracoccaceae bacterium | reverse complement strand
GTGTGCTGCGAGGGGGTGCGTTTTGAAACAAGTTTCAAAACGCGTTGCGACACCATGGCCTCACTTCGTTCGGCAGGTAGGGGGGCCACAGCCCCCCTCGCGCATGAATGCGCGTACCCCCCGAGGGTACCAGGTGGAACTCTTTTGCCAGAATGGCAAAAACCCTTATACGGCGCAACGCCCGCATATTCAGGCGCTGCCATTCGTGTGGCTCCAAAACCGAACGCAGTGAGGCAATAGTGTCGCAACCGGCTTTGAAGCTTGCTTCAAAGCCGACCTTCTCATTCGGATGCCTTTTGGCACAGGCCTCCAGGTTTGACCCACTGACGGGGTCGCTTTGTCCAGCCTAGATATCCTTGACCAGCCGCAGGGCGTCGTAGATGGCGGCGTGGGTGTTGCGGGCCGAAACGGCGTCGCCGATGCGGAATAGCTGAAAGCGGCCACCGGGGTTGCGGATCAGGGTTTGGGGCTGGCCGGACAGCAGGGCGTGCTGGTCTACCGCGCCGCCATTGCTGGCCAGCGGTTTCAGGGCGAAGTACAATTCATCAAGCGGTTTGGTGCCGTAATTAATGATGATCTGGTCATAGAGCGCCGTGCCTTCAAAGCCCGAATAATCGGTGCCGATCGTCGCATTAAGCTGATTGCCCTCGCGCCCGATGCCCAGCAGGCGACGGGTGACGGTAAAGGTTACGTCTTTATCCTGCAGGCTGCGCATATAGGGCACAAGGTTCATCGCCATAATATCGGGAGCAAAGATGCGGTCGGGTGTCATAACCTCGACCCTGGCCCCCGCATTGGCGGCGATTTCGGCGGCCATCAGGGCGGGGTGGTCGCCGCTTTCATCATAGATCAGCACGTTTTCCAGCGGCTTTACATCGCCCGAGATGATATCCCACGCGGTTACGGCCAAGGGCTGCTCGGCGTCGGTTTCGAACAGGCGGGTTTCGGGCAGGCCGCCGGTGGCGATAATCGCCACATCGGGCGCAAGCGCGGTTACATCTTCGGCCTCGGCAAGGGTGTTAAAGCGAAATTCAACCCCGTGCGCGGCGCATTGGGCCATGCGCCAATCGATGATGCCCATCATCTCGCGGCGGCGCGGGGAAAGCGCGGTCAGGCGCACCTGACCACCCGGATCGGCGGCGGCCTCGAACACGGTAACCGCGTGACCACGCTTTGCGGCGACGCGCGCGGCCTCTAGCCCGGCGGGGCCAGCGCCGACCACTACCAGCTTTTTGCGCCGTGCAGCAGGCGCGATTACATGGGGCATGGTTTGCTCGCGCCCCGTGGCGGGGTTGTGGATGCACAGGGCCTCGCCGCCCTGATAGATCCGGTCGAGGCAATAGGTGGCTCCGACACAGGGGCGAATATCATCTTCGCGGCCCGCGCGGATTTTCTCGACAATCAGCGGGTCGGCCATGTGGGCGCGGGTCATCCCGACCATATCGAGCAACCCGCTGGCCACCGCATGGCGCGCCGTGGCCACATCGGGGATGCGCGCGGCGTGAAAGGTGGGCAGGCCGACCTCGGCGCGCACCCGCCCAGCAAAATCCAGATGCGGGGCACTTTTCATGCCCTGCACCGGAATAACGTCGGTCATCGCCGGATCGGTATGGATGCGCCCGCGAATAATGTTCAGAAAATCGACCTGGCCCGAAGCTTTGAGCCGATGCGCGATTTCCAGCCCCTCCTCGGGCGTGGTGCCGCCCTTGGTGACCTCATCCGCCGTATAGCGCACCCCGATCAGAAAATCCTTGCCGACCCGCTTGCGGATCGCCGCGATAATATCGGTGCCAAAGCGCAGGCGGTTTTCCAGCGTATCGGCACCATAAGGGCCGCCAAGCTTGTTGGTAATCGGAGACCAGAACTGGTCGATCAGGTGGCCATAGGCCTCCAACTCGATCCCGTCCATGCCACCGGCCTGCATCCGCTCTGCCGCATCGGCATAATCGCCAATGATCCGCTCTATGTCCCAGTCTTCCATCACCTTTGGAAAGGCGCGGTGCGCCGGTTCGCGGTCCGGCCCCGGAGAGACAGAAGGCAGCCAGTCGCCCTTGTTCCAGCCGGTGCGCCGCCCCAGATGGGTAAGCTGGATCATCACCGCCGCGCCGTGCTGGTGGCAGGCATCGGTAAGCTGCCTGATCCACGGCACCACCTCGTCTTTATAGGCCAGAATGTTGTTGAATACCGGCGGGCTGTCGAGGCTGACCGCCGCAGAACCGGCCGTCATGGTCAGGCCGACACCCGCCTTGGCGCGGGCCTCGTGATAGGCACGATAGCGCCCCTTGGGCATGCCGTCCTCGGGATAGGCGGGTTCATGGCTGGTGGTCATGATCCGGTTTTTGATCGTCAGGTGGCCCAGTTGATAGGGCTGCAATAACGGGTCGTTCGACATCGGGGCCTCCTAATACCACGCATCAACCATAGAGGCTTTCTTGCGGGCGATAAAGTCTTTCAATGCGTCGTCAATACCCGCATCGAGCGGTGGCGACTGCGCGGCGGCAAGGCTGGCCTTCCACGCTTTGTTGGCGCGGGTGGCCGCGTCTACCCCGCCTTGTTCATCCCATGTTTCCCATGGCTGGTCGTCATTCAGCGCGCTGTCCCAATAGGCGGTTTTGTAGTGGCGCATGGTGTGGGCGGTGCCAAACATATGCGCACCGGGGCCACCCTCGGCCAGCGCCTCGAAGCCCAGCGTGTCCTCGTTTACCTTTACCCCTTTGGCATAGGCATGCAGCGCGCCGCAAACATCAAGGTCCATCATGAATTTCTCGTAAGACATCGACAGCAGCCCGTCCAGAAACCCGGCCGAATGCAGAATGTAATTGCCGCCGCATTGCACCGCGCTAAGCATCGACATCATCGCCTGTTGCATGGCCTGCGCGTCGGGCAGTTTCGAGGTGCTGAAATTACCCGCACAGCGCAGCGGCAGGCCAAGACGGCGGGCAAGCTGGCCCATGACAAGGCTGCCAAGCGCCGGTTCGGGCGTGCCAAAGGTCGGCGAGCCGGAGCGCATATTCAGCGACACCTGAAACGAGGCCAGAATGGCCGGCGCGCCCGGGCGTACCAGTTGCGATATGCCCGCGCTGACCATACTTTCGGCCAGACATTGCGCCACCTGCCCCGCCATGGTCAGCGGCGCCACGGCTCCGCCCAGCAGGAACGGCAAGTGGATAGAACCTTGATTGGCCGCCGCATAGGCGCGGATGCCGCGCGAAGTTATGCCGTCAATAATCAGCGGCGAGGTGGTGTTAAAATTCCCCATGATTACGCAGTTTTCATCGGTAAAAGCCTCGCCGTGCAAAATGCGGGCCATTTCGATGCTGTCCCCGGCGCGCTCGGGCGCGGTGATCGAACCCAGAAAGGCGCGGTCGGAATGGCGGATATGGGCGTAAACCATATCCAGATGGCGCTTGTTGACCGGAATATCGGTCGGCTCGCAAATAGTGCCGCCTGAATGGTGCAGCCACGGGCTGGCCTGGGCAAGCTTTACGAAATTCTCGAAATCCTGAATGGTGCCATAGCGGCGGCCCTGATCGAGGTCCATCACAAACGGGCTGCCGTAAGAGGGCGCAAACACCATGGCGTCGCCGCCGATCTCGACCGAGCGGGCAGGATTGCGGGCGTGTTGGGTAAACCGTTCGGGCGCGGTGCCAAGCAACTCGCGCACCATGCCGCGCGGAAAGCGCAAGCGCCATGACGCATCGGTAATATCCTCTACCTCGGCCCCGGCGGCACGGTAAAGCGCCACGGTTTCAGGGTCGTCCCTGAATTCCAGCCCGATCTCGGCCATGATCCGCTCGGCGGTGGCCTCGATGGCGCTCAGGGCTTTCTCGCCCAGCAAATCATAGGGCGGGATACCACGGGTGATATAGGGCACATGCAGTTGCGGGCTTTGCCCCGGTGCGTTTGAGCGCTTTTCGCGTTTCCTGCGTGCCATATTCACCCCGACTCAGCCCGATATGACACCACTGTCATATCAACGGACATACATGTCAACCCTCTTGACACTTTGGCCCAAACTGCTATGCCCAACCCCATGACGGATAGCCGACAAAAACCCCGTGGCAGCCAGCAGCTCTGGCTGGACGCGGCGCTGGACGCCCTGACCACGCGCGGCGTGGAAGCGGTAAAAATTATGCCATTGGCGCAAAAGCTTGGCCTGACCCGCACCGGGTTCTACGCCCATTTTCGCGACCGAGAAGCGCTGCTGGAAGCGCTGATTGCCCATTGGGAGCAGAAAAACACCGGCAACCTTGTGGCTCGTTGTGAGGCCTATGCCGAAAGCATCTGCGAGGCGGTGTTCAACCTGTTTGACTGCTGGATCGACCCGACGCTGTTCGACGCGCGCCTTGACCTTGCAATTCGCAACTGGGCCCGCAACGCCCCTGCCCTGCAAGCCCGCCTGGACGCCGCCGATGCGCGCCGCGCCGCCGCCATCATGGCGATGTTTACCCGTGCGGGCTATGCGCAAGCGGATGCAAAGGCCCGCGCCATGACCATCCTTTACACCCAGATCGGCTATATCTCGATGCAGATCACCGAACCCAAATCAATCCGCATCATCCACATGCCCGCCTATATCCAAGTGTTCACCGGCCAAAGCCCGACCGACAGCGAATGCAGCCGTTTCCGCGCTAGACACACAAGCAATCCCCCCCAAAGCCCATCCGCCAAGTAAAGCTAGTCAATCCCCCAAGACGGCGGTCGCCTTTGAAGCAAGCTTCAAAGGCGGTTGCGACACCATGGCCTCACTGCGTTCGGTTCTGGAGCTACCCGACGGCAGCACCCGGATTTGCAGACGCTGTGCCGTATAAGGGTTTTTGCCATTCTGGCAAAAGGGGTTCCACCTGGCACCATCGGGGGGGGTACGCGCATGCATGCGCGAGGGGGGCTGTGGCCCCCCTTCTTGCCGAACGAAGTGAGGCCATGGTGTCGCAACGCGTTTTCCAGCTTGCTGGAAAACGCACTTTGGAGTGGAATTGGGCATCTTAGGGCACAGAGATGGTGGCCATACGGATGCACGATTCAAGCTTTCGGCTGCGGCTCCAACATAGCTGGGGTCAGGACCCATTAATCCGACGCCACCGGCGTCAAATCCGCGAGTTCCACGCGCAGTCCCATCAGAATCGTGGCTCCCATGGGGTTTACACCAGAGAGGGCTTGCCCCCTGCCGAGGCGAATCCGAGGCCCGGCCCAACGGGAGGAGGCACATTGCGTAAGCAATGCGCCGACGACGGGCGGGAGGAGGCACATTGCGTAAGCAATGCGCCGACGACGGGCGGGAGAAGTCCGGTTTTCGGTTTATTCCATCAGTTCCTGCCAGCGATGGCAGGCGACGACGTGGTCGGTGCTTGAATGCTCCAGTTTGGGTTCGTCGACCCTGCACTTATCTACCGCAA
Organism: Paracoccaceae bacterium; assembly: GCA_027069385.1. Lineage (GTDB taxonomy): Bacteria > Pseudomonadota > Alphaproteobacteria > Rhodobacterales > Rhodobacteraceae > UBA3077. The sequence goes on along the minus strand of JALXER010000217.1, from coordinate 12,396 downwards.
ACGGGCAGCGGGTCTGGAACTTGCATCCGGGTGGCGGGTTGGTCGGCGACGGAATTTCGCCTTCCAGCTTTTGCGCCTTGTTGGGATCGTCCGGGTCCAGCGACGGGATCGCTGAAAGCAGCGCCTTGGTATAGGGGTGCCGTGGTGCCTTGAACAGGTCCTTGGTGGGTGCGGTTTCCACCAGACGGCCAAGATACATCACCGCCACATGGTCGCACACATGCGCCACCACAGACAGGTCATGGCTGATAAACAGGAAAGTTAGGCCCATTTCCTGCTGGATATCCCTGAGCAGGTTCAGCACATCCGCCTGAATGGACACATCCAGCGCCGCCACCGATTCATCGGCAACCACAAAGCGCGGCCGCGAGACCAGCGCCCTTGCGATCGAGATCCGCTGCCGCTGCCCGCCGGAAAACGCATGCGGAAAGCGGCGCAGGTGTTCGAGGTTCAGCCGGCATTTCGCGGCAATCTCGCGCACCCGTTCGTCGGTTTCTTCGCGACCATTGGTCAGGCCCATCACCTCTAGCGGTTCGGCAATAATATCGCGCACGGTCATGCGCGGGCTTAGCGCCGCATACGGGTCCTGAAAAATCAGTTGCGAGCGGGTGCGGTAATCCTTGAGTTGCGTATTGTCGATCTCGGTCAGACTGTAATCCACGTCTCCGTCCGTATAGCGCACTGTGCCACGGGTAATCGGCGCCGCCTTCAGACAGGCGCGCCCCAGCGTGGTTTTCCCCGAGCCGCTTTCGCCCACCAGACCAAAAAAGCTGCCCTTGGCAATGTCGAGGTTCACCCCCTCGACCGCCTTGACCACCGGTTTCGGGCCGAACAGCCCGCCTTTGGCCAACGGGTAATGCACCGACAGGTCGCGCGCGGAAATCAGAACGTCATCACTCATTTGTCGCTCCCCTGGGTATAAATGTGGCACGCCGCCCGATGGTTTTCGGTCACGTTGGTAAAGTCCGGAACCTTGGCCGAGCAGATATCGCCGACTTTTTCCTCGCAGCGGGTGTTGAACACGCATCCCGGTGGCCGTTCAAGCGGCGACGGAATATCGCCGGGAATCGGCACCAGCGGCTTTTCAAGATCATCCAGTTGCGGCAATGCTGCCAGCAGGCCGCGCGTATAGGGATGGGCCGGATTGCGGATCACATCGCGCACCGCGCCCTGTTCCACCAGACGGCCCAGATACATCACCGCCACCTTGTCGGCGGTCTGGGCAATCACGCCCAGATCATGGGTGATAAAGATAATCCCCATGCCGAATTCCTTGACCAGATCTTTCATCAGATCGATCACCTGCGCCTGAATGGTCACGTCCAGCGCGGTTGTCGGTTCATCGGCAATCAGCAGCTTGGGCTTGGTGGAAAGAGCCATGGCGATCATGGCGCGTTGGCGCATCCCGCCCGACAGTTCGAACGCATATTGTTTGAACCGTTGCGCGGCATCGGAGATCCCGACCCGATCCAGCATTTCAATGCTGACCTCGCGCGCCTGTTTGGAATTCATATCGGTGTGAATCTGCAACTGCTCGACCATCTGGTCACCGATGGTGATGGCCGGTGCAAAACTGGCCATGGGCTCCTGAAAAATCATAGAGATGGCACCGCCACGCACCACCTTCATATCTTTCGAGGTCTTGAGGTCCATGACATTGACCGGCCCGTCATCCAGATGCAGGGTGATTTTGGTTTCGTCGCTATAGCTGGCATTAGAAGCGTTCAGCTTCATCAGCGACTTGGCTGTTACCGATTTGCCCGAGCCGCTTTCGCCCACAAGGCCCATGACCTCGCCCGCTTCCAGTGAGAAGGACACGTTGTCAACCGCGGTGATCATCCCCTCGTCCGTGCTGAATCTAAGGGTCAGGTTTTCTACATCAATCAGGCGCGTCATTTTTTGGAATCCGAATAGGGGTCGGCAGCGTCGCGTAATCCGTCACCGACGAACACAAAGGCCAACACAAGAACAATGAAAAAGATAACCGGAATGAAATACCACTGATAGTTCAGCAGCACATCGGCTGACGTCACGTTTTGCAGCATCACCCCAAGACTGTTGACCGGGTCTTTCAAGCCCAGCCCGATAAAGGACAGCGCCGTTTCGGACAGCACCATATAGGGAAAAGAGATCACCAGATCGACGATGATATAGCTGGTAAAGCTGGGCAGCAGGTGACGGCGGATAATATGCTTGGCCGAGGCCCCGCAAAGCTGTGCTGCCAGCACATATTCCTGATTGCGTTCGGATAGCAGGTGGGTGCGGATACGCCGTGCAAGCGTCGGCCAGTTGATCATCCCCAGCACCAGCGAGATAAAGAAGAACCGCATCTCGGCGCTCCACTCATCAGGCACAAAAGCGGCCAGCGCCATGAATAACGGGATGCTTGGAATGGTGCGCACCGTGTCGGTGATCATTTGCAGGGTTGAATCGATCCAGCCGCCGTAATAGCCGGCAACCCCCCCGATAACCAAGGCCATGACAAAGGCGATCATCACCCCGATCGTCCCCACCGCCAACGAGGTATTGATCGCGGTCAGGGTCCGTGAATAGATGTCTTTGCCCGTCGAATCCGTTCCGAATATGTGGATCATGCCCTTGTCCACCCCGAACAGATGGGTGCTGAAGTTCATACCGAACAGCTTGTAAGGCATGCCCTCGCTAAAGAACTCCAGATAGCGCCGGTCCTCAAGCCCGGTCTTGGTCTCGGTCACCCAACGGAAATTGGTTGCCATGGAGCGGGTGCGTTCCTGCGTATAGACAAAGGGGCGCAGGGAGCAACCGTTCTCGTCGCAGAAATGCGGGATTTGCGGGGCACCGTTCAGGTATTCCTTGTCGCGTCCGGCGATGGTTGCATCATAAGGCGTCAGAAACGGCGCGAACAGGCCCGACAGGATCAGGATGACCAGCACCCATGCGCCGATCAGGGCCGATTTGTTTTTCTTGAACCGCTGCCAGATCAGTTGCCCTTGTGAGGCGGTAAAATAGGCCTCTTTCAGCTTCTGGTCCTTGGCAGAGGTTGCGGCTGCGTCAGTCATGTCATTCACCCTACTATGCTACGGCGAACGCGAGGGTCGGTTAGCGCCAAAATGATATCGGTTAGGAAGTTGATGCCAACAATGCTGGCGGTCAGCAAAAAGATAATCGCCCCCGCAAGCTGCTGGTCGTTGGATCGCGCCAGTGCCTCGATCAGCAAGGACCCGGCTTCGGTCAGGGTCATGATCAGGGCCACCACCGGCAATTCGTTGAAAATCCGGTTCAGGTCAAAGCCCAGCGAGTTGATGATCGGGCTAAGCGCATGACGGGCCGGATAGCGCATCATCAGACGCCGCCCCGAGACCCCCCGCGCCGCCGCGGCGGTCACATACAGCTTGTCCACCTCGTCGGACATCAGGGCGCGCACGGTCTGGATCGCAAAAGCGGTGGCCGACCAGCCCAGAATGAATACCGGCAGCCATGCATGTTTCAGGAAATCGATCACCCGGTCATAAGACCAGGCGGCATCCCGGAATTCCTTGGAAAACAGCCCCGTTAGACTGTCTCCGAAATAGATGGTTGAAAACAGCATGATCATCAGCGCCAGCAAGAAGTTGGGCAAGGCAAGACCCAGATAACTGACCAGACGCAAGCTGTTGTTCAGCACCGCATTTTTGGATGTTGCCGCCAGAATCCCGACGGGAATGGCAATAAGATAGGCCAGCGCAAGGGCCGACAGGCACAAGCCCAGACTGATCCAGTATTTTTGGCCCAACAGGCGGCTGATATTCAGGCGCTGGATGCAGCTATCGCCAAATTCACCCTGAAAAGCGTTGATAATCCATTTTCCCCAGCGCTCTATATAGGGGTGATCCAGCCCGAGGCGGACCCGTTCCGCGTCCACATCGGCGGCGGTAATCACCTGCCCTTGCGACGCCTTGAAGGCCACATAGCGTTCGGCGCAGTCACCAGGCACCAGTTCCATCAGGGAAAACACAATGAAGGAAACCAGTATCAGCGTCGTGATTGCCAAAACGGCACGCGTCGCCGCGAACTTTAGAAAAGGAAACATGAGATGCTAACGCCCCTGTTGAGGAAGTATTCCGCCGGTTTTCCGGTCGATGTTGTTGGATGGTTGCGGGCGATCAAACCGCCCGCAACCGAATGTTTCAGCCGTTCAGACTACTGTTCCAGGTTCCACTGCGGACCCCGGTAAGGATAGGCCCAGTAGTAGGCATAGGATGCGGTCTGGAACTCGGGGAAGTTGTGCAGCGAATTCACATGATACACCGGCGAAACGGCTTTCACCGTACCGATAAACAGCATGCTGTCCACGACTTCCTGCACCAGACGGTTACCGATTTCATTGGATTCCGGCGTACCGGCAACGGCAGCCTGGAAGGCATCGATATCTTCCCCCATCTGGTAAACCCATGCCGGCGGCTCAACACCCGAAGCGCCGCCGCTTTCGATGTATTCAGCCCAGAGCATACCGGTACGCATTCCGAAATAGTTCTCGAAAGGCGGCACGAACAGCTCGTTATTGCCAAGGATCACAGCCAGAGGAATGGATTTACCATACATCATCACGTCAAGCTGGTTAGAGGACTGCGCCGAACGGTATTCATCGGTCGTGACCTCTTTCACGGTGTTGTTAATCCCGACATCACGCCAGTTCTGGCCAACCAGTTCAACCAGTTTCACCGAGATACCCTGCGTGGCAACCTGAAGGTTCAGCACCAGCGGTTTGCCGCTTGGCAGATCACGGAAGCCGTCACCATCCTGATCAACCAGCCCCATATTGTCCAACATGGCGTTGGCCATATCAGGGTCGAACTGCGCATAAGCGTTGATCTGGTCATCGGTTACAAAGCTCGGGGTCGGCGAGAAAGCGATATACTGCTGGGGCTGACCCAGACCGAAATACACAACCTCGTTGATCTCGTCACGATTGATCGCAACCGACATCGCGCGACGGAAATCGACATTGCCAAAGATTTCACGTTTTTCCAGATCTTCGGAAGTCACGTTAAAGGCAAAGGTTCCCAGTTCGATCTGCGGACGCAATTCAACGGTGTAATCACCGGCTTCCTGGTTCTCCAGCAGGATCGGTGCCATATCAAGCTGCAACGCCTGTGTTTTATAGTCAACTTCGGCGTTGACCAGCTTCAGAACCCGAACTTCGGTTTCGGAAACGAACACTTCGTCATGCTCGTTGATATAGGGCAGTTGCTGACCGGTTGTATCCACCATAAAGAAATACGGGTTGGCCACGAAATGGCGCCCTTCGGTGGATTCGGAAACCACAATATGGCTTTCCAGGGTCGGCGACGCCGCAAACGGCATATTGGCGACAAGATCGGGGTGGCCCAACATCGGGGTCGGGGTATCCATCCAGTCCGAAGACCCGTAATAGGCCTTGATCACGTCATAGCCGGATTCAAACCCGATTGCCTGAGCATTCGCGTCGGCATTCGGGTTGATATCGGGGTGGTACTGGCCCAGGAAATGCATCGGCTGAAATGCCTGCGCATAGTGGTTGGCAAAATGCGACAGCAGCCCGGGTTTGGGAGCAGGCAGATTGAACACAACGGTCAGCGGATCAGGCGTGTCGATGGTCATGCGCTCGCCACCCACCAGAACATAGTCTTTGGGGCTGGGGATCACATTTTCGTCAAGCATCAGGTTGTCATACCAGAACTTTACATCAGCCGAGGTAAACGGCTCGCCGTCGGACCAGCGATGGCCTTCGCGCAGGTGGAAGGTCAACTGGGTAAAGTCGTCATTCCATTCCCAGCTTTTAGCCACGTTGGGCACGATGGTTTGCAGGTCATCCGAGTAACGCACAAGGTTGACGTGGCGCACCGACATCATATCGGACGTACCGGCTTCGGTCGCGTTGGAAATGATATCCAGCGTGCCGCCATAGGTGCCGATTTCGTCATAAGGCGCGACAACCAGCGGCTCTTTGGGCAGGCGGTCGGCCAGCGCAGGCATATCGGGGTTACCCTGGATTTGCGCATTGAAATCACCAATGCTCGGGTTTTCCGAGAATTCCATGGTGCAATTGGCGGCAGCTTCAAATTCCGACAGTTCGTACTGCTCGGGGAAGGCCCCTGCAGCAACACCCATCGGGTCGGCAACGGTTACGCCCGGGCACGACGCGGCGGAAACCGCGCTCGCAAGCGCAATCAGCGCTGCACCCGAATAAAGAATAGTTTTCATAGATTTTCCTCTCTGTTGATATGGCAATGCTACCACCATTCTGGCGGTGCTGTCATCGTTTTTTGGTTTTGTTGGTCATATTGCTGTTATCTTGGGCACAAAATCTATATCCAATTTTTTCCAGCCTTATATCCAGTTTCACTCGTTTCAGGTTTGGCCGGGGCCAACCAACGATAGCACCCGGCGCAACGATGCTGCGGGAATGCTTTAGTGGTGTCAGATTGACGCATGGGGCGTAAAACTGTCAAGCAGTTAAACGCGGAAAAGCCGGGAAAATCCGGCTTTTCCAGATAACATTTCGGCCAGCACAAGCCAGAGTGGTATTATTCGGCCAGTGTTTGCGCTACCAACTCGCTCAGGCCCAGCACCTCGTAGTCGGATTCGTATTCGTCCAGACCATCTTCAAACACGGTACGGCAGTTGCCGCAGGGCACCACGATGGCCTCCAGATCCTTGATGGCGTCCAACTGGCCCATTTTGCGCGAAAATGCCTTGGTCTGCAGATCCTTGGCGCGCGGATTGGCGGAAACACCGCCGCCGCCGCCGCAACAGAAATTGGTCAGACCGGCGTATTTCATCTCGACGAAATTGTCGCACGAATCGTCCAGCAGCGAGCGCGGCTCTTTGAGCAGGCCGCCGCGACGGATAATCTGGCACGGGTCGTGCAGGGTGATCTTGCGACCATCCTTTTTGCCCGGCGGGATTTTACCCTCGCGGCGCAGCTTGTCGAGCAACTCGATAATGTGAACCACCTCGAACTTGAACTGACGACCCATCATATTCGGACCGGCCCAGCGGATCGCGCCGTAAGCATGGCCGCATTCGGGGCTGATCACGTGCTTGACCTCCAGCGCCTCGGCGGCATCGACAACGCGTTTCACGATTTCCTTGGCCAGCGGCCCGTCGCCGATCTGCACACCGACATTGGTTGCCTCATAGGCCACCGAAGAAATCGTCCAGCTTACACCGGCCTTTTTGAACAGCTTGGCATAGGCGCCCAGCACTTCGGGATAGCCCATGATCTCCATCGATGAAAAGATCGCCATATAATCGGCGCCCTGTTTGTCGATCTCGATGGGAATGCCGCATTCCTTTTCCTGATGCTTAATCTGCGCTTCAAGCGCCTTTAGCGTAACACCCATCGGGCTACTGGTTTTCTTGACGAACTCGACCGAGCGTTCCAGCCCCTCGGGGGCCAGCCCCGCCGCAGCGTAACCCTCGCGCATTTTGCGAATGGTGCCGGCAATGTCGATGCCCATCGGGCAGACCAGCGTGCAGCGCCCGCACATGTTGCAACTGTCATAGACCAGCGGGCCCCACTCGACCAGTTCCTCCTCGGTTACCGGCTTGGGGGCCAGTCCGATTGCCTTTTTCAGCCCCGAAAACGGTGCCTTGTCACGCGCATAGGCACGGCGCATCGGCTCCAGCTTGTAGGTCGGGGTAAAGTGCGGGTCTTTGGTGCTCAGGAAAAAGTGGCAGGCCTCGGCACATTCGCCGCAACGCACGCAGGCATCAAAGAACGATGCGGCCTCGGCATCCGTATGTTCCAGAAACTTGGCAACGGCAATATCGGCTTTTTCGGTCATAGGTTTATCCCCTTACGGCCATAGGTGGCGCCCGAGTTGCCCCGGGACAGGAAGAAGGTGAAAGCGTGCATCAGGCGGCCAAACGGAAAATAGATCAACCAGATATCGACAAACAGCATATGCACCAGTTTCAGCATGTCATGCGATTGTTGCAGCGCAAAGCAGCCGGTCAGCATCACCAGAAAGGTCAGCCAGGTGCCGATATGGTCGGATTTATGGGTAATCAGCCGCATCACCGGGTCGGAAATACGCCGTACCCACAACACAATCAGCCCCGCAAAAGCGATTTCGGCGGCAATCAGAAAGCCCCAGCGCGGCAGGGCTTGCCAGCTAAGGCCAAGATACTGATCAATAAATTTGATGTGGAATGCCCCGAAAAAGAACAGCACGAACAGCCCCAGATGAAAGGAATACCCACCAAGCACATGCAACCATGTGCGCCGCGCAAACAGCCCGCGCGGCACGAAATGGCGCAGGTTGCCCTTGATGAACCCGCCCACAGCCGAGCCTTTGGGCGGCGAGATATCTTTCTTGCGCCCGATTTTGATGATGCCGAACACCCGCCAGAATGCCCCGAGCAGAAACACCGCCGCAGCAAAATAAAACAGCGGCCCTTCGATGAATTGCAGCGCGCTCATGACTGATCCTCCTTGGCGGATTTGCCGGTCATCTGTTCATACCAGACGTCGTGATGCTCTTTGGCCCAGTTTTCATCGACCTCGCCTTTCAGCATCGAATCGAGCGAGCCTTCCATGCCGATCGTGCCCACATAGATATGGCCAAACAACACCCCGATCAGCAGCACCGCACCCACCGCGTGCAGGATGGTAGACAGTTGCAGCCAGCGCACATCCTCGACCAGCCACGGGAACAGCATCACAATGCCGGTGGCAGCGATAACGGAACCGATCAGCACCACCATCCAGAACCAGGTCTTTTCACCAAAGTTGAACCGGCCCGAGCTGACATGCCCGCCAAAGAACCCGCCGAACTTGAAAATCCATTTCAGGTCACGGATATGAAAAAAGTTGCTACCGACGAATTTGATAAACAGCCAGACCAGCGCGATGATAAACAGCGGGCCGAACAGGTTGTGCCCCTCTTTTGCGGCGCTGGTCAGGATAGAGTTGGCCTCTAACCCCAGATAGGGGGCGATCAGCGGCCGGCCCAGCAGGATCATCAGCCCGGTCAGGCCCAGAATGATAAACACGCCGGCCATAAACCAGTGCGCCACCCGCGCGTTCAGCGTAAAGCGGTGAATGGTCTTGCCCGAGCGGCCACCGGTGATGCGCATCGGGCCGCGCAGCAGGTAAAACACCGCCAGCAGGCCGATCACGACCAGCGGGAACCAGCCAAGGTATTTGCGGATAACCCCTTCGCGCAGCATCCGCCATTGCTGGCCGGTGGTGTTGAATACCGCACCTTCGGGGCGCGGGCCGGTCAGGGCCTCTATGGCGTTGGGGTTACCGCCACGGATCGCATCCCAGATTTCGGAATCGGATACATTGCCCAGCGTATTGGCCGAGCCCTGGTCATCGGGCAGGTTAACCGCGTTCCCGGGCGCACGCACACTGGACTGGGCATAGGTTGCCTGCGTTGCAACCCCCATCCAAACCATGCCAAGAACCAGGAATAATACAATGCGCAACAACCCCGCAGGGGTGCGCCGGAATTTCGTCGTCAAATCGTGCATCACAATTTTGACCTTTCGTTTGCCAGCGGCGTTCGGCCAGCCAGCGACAGCGGACAGGAATTGGGCAATGACGGGCCACCGGTTGGGCAGCCCGTCATGAATTCACCTGAGCGGGTCAGCCCTAGCCGGCTTTGCGGTTATAGGCAGTACCCCAGCCCCATGCGCCGGAACCAAAGCCGCGCGAAACCACGCGCTCGCGGTAGATGGCGGAAACATCGTCCCCGTCACCGGCCAGCAGGGCCTTGGTCGAACACATCTCGGCGCAGATCGGCAATTTGCCTTCGGCAATACGGTTGCGACCGTATTTCTGGAATTCCGCATCCGAGTTGTCTTCCTCGGGGCCACCGGCGCAGAAGGTACATTTGTCCATCTTGCCGCGCGACCCGTAATTGCCCGCTTGCGGATACTGCGGCGCGCCGAACGGACACGCATAGAAGCAATAGCCACACCCGATACACAGGTCTTTGTTGTGCAGCACAATCCCGTCGGCGGTCTGGTAAAAACAGTCGGTGGGGCAGACGGACATGCAGGGCGCGTCCGAACAGTGCATACATGCCATGGAAATCGAGCGCTCGCCGGGTTTGCCGTCACCGATGGTGACGACTTTGCGACGGTTGATGCCCCAGGGGACCTCGTGCTCGTTTTTACAGGCGGTTACGCAGGCATTGCATTCAATGCAGCGTTCCGCGTCACAGAGAAATTTTACTCTTGCCATTTCTCAATTCTCCTTAAGCTGCAGTGATTTTGCACAGAGACACTTTTGTCTCCTGCATTTGGGTAACGCTGTCATAACCGTAAGTCATGGCAGTGTTGGCTGCTTCGCCAAGCACATAGGGATCGGCACCTTCAGGGTAATTATCCCGCAAGTCCTTGCCCTGGAAATGCCCGCCAAAGTGGAACGGCATAAACGCCACCCCTTCGCCGACGCGTTCGGTCACCATGGCCTTAACCTTGACCCTGGCACCTTCGGCACCTTCGACCCAGACTTGCTGACCATCGCGAATGCCAAGGTTGTTGGCGTCACGCGTGCTGACCTCGACAAACATTTCCTGTTGCAGTTCGGCCAGCCACGGGTTGGAGCGGCTTTCGTCGCCACCACCCTCGTACTCGACCAGACGACCGGTAGTCAGGATCATCGGATAGTCCTTGCTGAAATCCTGCTTCTGGATCGTCGCATACAAGGTGGGCAGACGATAGGCCTGCTTGTCCTCGTAGGTCGGATAATCCTCGACCAGATCACGGCGCGGCGTGTAAAGCGGCTCGCGGTGAACGGGGATCGGATCCGGGAAGGTCCACACATTGGCGCGGGCCTTGGCGTTGCCGAACGGCGCACATTCATGCGCAATTGCCACCCGCTGGATGCCGCCCGAAAGGTCGGTTTTCCAGTTGGTTTTCGGCCCTGCCACCGCGTCGATTGCGGCGCGTTCCTCGTCGGTCAGCTCGCTGTCCCAACCAAGGTCCATCAGCATTTGCATGGTGAACTCGGGATAGCCGTCCTGAATGTCGGAACCTTCGGAATAGACCCCTTCGGCCAGCAGGTTGACCCCGTCATGTTCAACACCGAAACGGGCGCGGAAGGTCAGGCCGCCTTTGGACACGGGTTTAGACATGTCATAAAGGTTGGGCGTGCCGGGGTGCCCCATTTCAGCGGTGCCCCAACAAGGCCATGGCAGGCCGTAATACTCGCCGTCAACCGGGCCACCGACCGCCTGAAGCGTGGTGCGGTCAAAGGTGTGCTGGTTGGCCATATGCGCCTTGATGCGCTCGGGCGCCCAGCCGGTATAACCGATGGTCCACATGCCTTTGTTGAACTCGCGCGTCATATCCTCGACATTGGGCTGGTGCTCGCCGTCAAAAGAGATGTTGCGGAAGAACCGGTCTGCCCAGCCGAACTTGGTGGCCAGCATCGACATGATTTCCTGATCGGGCCGGCTTTCGAATACCGGCTCTACCACTTTGTCACGCCATTGAACCGAACGGTTCGAAGCGGTAACCGAGCCGCGCGTCTCGAACTGGGTCGATGCGGGCAGCAGGTAAACCCCGTCGGTGCGGTCATGCATCACCGCCGAAACCGTCGGATACGGGTCGATCACGACCAGCATGTCCAGTTTCTCCATCGCGGTTTTCATTTCCGTACCACGGGTTTGCGAGTTGGGCGCGTGGCCCCACAACACCATGCCGCGAACATTGTTCGGTTGATCGATGTTTTCCTTGTCTTCAAGCACACCGTCGATCCAGCGGGATACCGGAATACCCTTCAGGTTCATCAGTGACTTGTCGGACCCGTCGGCAGCCTTGATGCTGTCGAACCGGCCTTTCAACCAGTCGAGGTCTTCTTCCCAGACCCGGGCCCAGTGTGCCCACGATCCGGCAGACAGGCCGTAATAGCCCGGCAGGCTGTGCGACAGGATACACATATCCGTTGCGCCCTGCACGTTGTCATGGCCACGAAAAATGTTGGTGCCGCCGCCCGAAACGCCCATGTTGCCAAGGGCAAGCTGCAAGATGCAATAGGCGCGGGTGTTGTTGTTACCCGTGGTGTGCTGCGTGCCACCCATACACCAGATCAGGGTGCCGGGGCGGTTATTGGCCAGCGTGCGCGCCACGCGCTCCAGTTGCGAGCCGGGAACACCGGTGACGCGCTCTACCTCGTCGGGGGTCCAGCGGTTTACCTCGGTGCGGACATCGTCCATCCCGTAAACGCGGGTGCGGATAAATTCCTTGTCCTCCCAGCCGTTTTCAAAGATATGCCACAGAATGCCCCAAACCAGCGCCACGTCGGTGCCCGGGCGAATACGAACGTATTCGTCGGCATGGGCCGCAGTGCGGGTAAAGCGCGGGTCACACACGATCAGCGGCGCATTGCTCTGCTCTTTTGCTTTCATAATGTGCAGCAACGAAACCGGATGCGCTTCG
>JALXER010000216.1 GCA_027069385.1 Paracoccaceae bacterium | reverse complement strand
GGGGTTGCCGCCCGACCTGGGTTCTACGCCATCCCCGGCCTGGTAGCCGAGGCTGGTGCGAAAAGGCGTTGGCATAGGGCGTTCGTGCTGTGCCGGATACTTGACATTCCACTATCCATTTCTCAACGTTCGCCATGCAAAAGAATTACAGCATCGCCGAAAGACTGGCGAAACGTCTGAAAGAAACCCGCAAGAGCAAAGGCCTGAGCCTGGAAGCCATGGCGAAACTTTCCGGGGTTTCGCGTTCGATGTTGTCGCAGATCGAGCGCGGTCAATCCAGTCCGACGGTGGCGACGCTCTGGAGCCTGACCCAGGCCTTGCAGGTCGATTTTGCCGGGCTGCTGGATGAGCAGAGCGGCGCGCGCTCGATCAGGGAGATCATGCGGGCCAACCGGACGCCGACCATCGACAGCCAGGGCGAGGGATGCCGGATACGTATCCTCAGACCGCCCGCGCAGGCTGGGCGGGTGGAGGTTTACGAGATTTCGTTCGCGGAACATGCCGCGTTGCGCAGCGAGCCGCATCGTGACGGCTGCCACGAGGACCTGACGGTTCTGGAGGGGACGCTGGAGGTCTCGTCGGGGGACGAAACCGAGCAGGCATGCGTGGGGGACACCATCCGCTATGCCGCCGATCGCCCGCATGGAATCAGGGCGGTTGGCGCTCCGGCCAAGGCGATCCTGATCGTGCATGGATCCTGAAATCTAATATAACGGACGAATGGTATTAAATATTGACAGTATCCACTAAGGCGGAATAATTGGGCCAGCTGGGAGCTGCGCCATGACCAACGCCTTTCTGGACCATATCACCGAAACCTTGTCGGATATCCGTGCGTCCGGCCTTTACAAGACCGAGCGTCAGATTGTCTCGCCACAAGCCGGCCGGATCGATGTGGAGCTTGGCGGTAAGCGCCACGAGCGCGTGGTCAATCTTTGCGCCAACAACTATCTCGGGCTGGCGGACCATCCGCGCCTGGTCGCAGCAGCGAAGCAGGCGCTGGACACGCATGGTTTCGGAATGGCCAGCGTGCGCTTTATCTGCGGAACGCAAGATCAGCACCGCGCGCTGGAACGGCGCTTGGCCGGATTTCTGGGCAAGGATGACGCGATCCTGTTCGCGGCCTGTTTTGATGCCAACGGCGGGCTGTTCGAACCGCTCCTGACCGGTGAAGACGCGATCATTTCGGATGCGCTGAACCACGCTTCCATTATCGACGGCATCCGGCTGTGCAAGGCCCGCCGCTATCGTTATGCCAATTCCGACATGGGGGAACTTGAGGCGCGTTTGATCGAGGCCAGCGCGGCCGGGGCGCGTTTTGTCATGATTGCCACCGATGGTGTGTTTTCGATGGACGGCCATCTGGCGAAACTGCCCGAGATCACCGCGCTGGCGCGCCGGTTTGATGCGGTGGTGATGGTGGACGATTGCCACGCCACCGGTTTCATGGGGCCGCAGGGGCGCGGTACACCGGCGCATTTTGGCGTCGCGGACGGGGTGGATATC
>JALXER010000215.1 GCA_027069385.1 Paracoccaceae bacterium | reverse complement strand
TCAGGGTGCCGTTTTCCGGCGGGCGTTCGGCGTTTTTCAGATTTTCGGGCACCATGCCCCGATCCACCAGAATGCGCCGCCCGTTTTCCAGCGTAAATGGTACGATCACGCGATAGCCCGCGCCGGTATCGGGATGCGAGGACAGCACATGGATTTCGCGCGTGCCCATCTGGCCGGTCACCTTGACCGACAGGTATTTGTCGCGCTTTGGCTCGGGGTGTTCGGGCAGGTCGGCGGGCGGGGCGCTCAGGCGGGTCTCTATCTGGTCGAGCATGGCTTGCTTCCAGTCAAGGCGGCGCACCTGCCAGTTGCCAAGGCTGATCAGAATTGCCACGCCCACCAGCCCCAGCACAATCGGGAAAATGTATCGTTTGTCCATCATTCCCCTCTGCCACAAAAAAACGCGGGCCGTAAAGACCCGCGTTGATTAAAAAAGGTCAGCCCGTTCAGCCGCCCCAGATATAGACCGACAGGAACAGGAACAGCCAGACCACATCGACAAAGTGCCAGTACCACGCCGCCGCCTCAAAGCCCACATGGCGTTCAGGGGTGAAATGGCCGGCGCGGGCGCGGAAATAGCACACCCCCAGAAAGATCGTGCCCACAATCACGTGGAACCCGTGAAATCCGGTCGCCATGAAAAAGCTGGCCCCGTAGATGTTTCCGGCAAAGCCAAAGGCGGCGTGGCTGTACTCATACGCCTGAAACACCGTAAACAATGCGCCCAGCAGAATAGCAATAATCAGCCCCATCTTCAAGCCTTCACGGTCGTTGTCGTGGGCAATCGCGTGGTGTGCCCATGTGGCCGCCGCGCCCGAAAGTAGCAGGATCAGCGTGTTGATAAGGGGCAGGTGCCAGGGGTCAAAGGTCTCGATACCGGCGGGGGGCCAAACACCGTCAACCTTGGGGGACCCTTCGGTCATCGGGTAAAGCGCGTGTTTGAAAAAGTTCCAGAACCACGCGACAAAGAACATCACCTCCGAGGCAATGAACATGATCACGCCATAGCGCAGCCCGATCACCACCACCGGCGTGTGGTCGCCCACCATGCTTTCGACAATCACATCGGACCACCACGCATACATGGTGTAAAGCACGCCGGCCAGACCGATCAGCAGCAGCCACGGGCTGTCGCTGTTGAAATAGACCACCGCGCCGGTAAACATGAAAAACGCCGAGACAGCGCCCATCAGCGGCCACGGGCTGGGTTGCAGGATGTGGTAATCGTGGTTCTTTTCGTGTGCCATTTTGATCCCCTTATTGGCGTGCGGCTAGTTTGTCCGCGTGTTGTTGGCCGTTTCGGACTGCGCAAGGTCAGTCTGGTCGGGCAATTCGGTTTCGTAAAAGGTGTAGGACAGGGTGATAGAGGTCACGTCGTGGGCCTCCCGGTCATTAACGATATCCGGATCCACATAGAAGGTAACCGGCATCATTACCCGCTCACCAGGTTGCAACACCTGTTGCGTAAAGCAAAAACAGTCGATCTTGGTAAAATAGTTGCCCGCCGAGAACGGCGTAACGTTATACCCCGCGCTGCCGGCAATCACCCTATCGGTAGGGTTGTATGCCTCGAAAAACGCCAGTCCGACTTCGCCCAGTTTCAGCACCATTTCGTGTTGCGCCGGTTTGAATTCCCACGGCATATCGCGTTCAAGCGAGGCATCGAACCGGATGGTTACGGTGCGGTCCACGACCTCTACATCGGCACCCGAGGCCTCGGAGGTTGTGCCGCCATATCCGGTTACCGCGCAGAACCAGCTGTAGAACGGCACCGCGACAAAGGACATGACGCCCATGAACACCACCAGCCCGACCAGACGTAATACCATACGTTTGTTCGACTTCTCGCTCATTCGCCGGCCTCGCTGGCATAGTTGGGGGCGTGGATATCCTCGGTCTGGGGTTGGCTGAGCTTGACGATCGAAACCGCAAAAACCAGCAGCACGAACCCGCCAAGCAGCAGGCCAACCGCCATGTTGCGGCCCCTGCGGCGCGTGTGCAATTCGTGTTCTTCGCGAAAGGCCATGCTCATATCCAGTTCAGGCTAAGGTCAAGGCCGCGCAAGGTTGCCTCTAATAACAGCACGGTAAAGTGCAAGAACAGGTAAACGATGGTAAAGCCGAAAAACCGCTTTTCGGTGCGGAACCTGTCGGCGGCTACGGCGGCTTCGTCGCGACGCAAAATGCGCCACGCCCCGATCAGCAGGATGGTGTTCAGCACCACGGCCATGCCAAAATAGAGCGCCCCGCCAATAGAGGTAAACGCCGGGGCAACCGACACCGGAACCAGCAGCAGGGCATAGCCAAAGATATAGCGCCGCGTCACCACCGGCCCGCGTGCCACGGGCAGCATGGGAATGTTGGCGGCCTTGTAATCGTCGTTACGCCACAGGGCCAGCGCCCAGAAATGCGGCGGAGTCCAGATCAGGATCAGCGCGAACAGCCGGAGCGGCTCCAGACCGGTGCCCCCCGTCGCCACGGCCCAGCCGATCATCGGCGGGAATGCTCCGGCAGCGCCCCCCACCACGATATTCTGCGGCGTCGCCCGTTTAAGCCACATCGAATAGAACACCGCATAGTAAAAAATGGTAAAGGCCAGCAGCGCGGCGGCAAACAGGTTGGCAAACAGGCCCAGCATCATTACCGACAGGAAAGACAGCGTCAGCCCGATGGCCAGCGCCTCTCCGGGTTGCACCCGTCCCGAGGGGATCGGCCGCGCCTGCGTGCGCTTCATCACCGCGTCAATATCACGATCAAACCACATGTTCAGCGCCCCCGAGGCCCCCGCCCCGACCGCGATGCACAAAATGGCCGCAAAAGCGATTACCGGATGCACCGGCACCGGCGCACAAAACAGCCCCACAGCGGCGGTAAACACCACCAGACGCATAACGCGCGGTTTCAGCAGCTCCAGATAGTCGCCAAACTGCGCTTCATGCTCGAAGCTTTTGCTCCAGGATGCATCCGACATGCGTCACCGCCCTTGTTAGTTAGAGGTCGCAACCTGGACATCGGCGGGCACATCGAGCATCGCGGACATTTGACCCTGCAACCAGGCATCAAATTCGGCCGGTTCAAGGGCGCGCACCACGATGGGCATGTACGAATGGTTAACCCCGCACAATTCCGAACACTGGCCGAAATACAACCCCGGCTTGTCCACCTGAATCCAGGTTTCATTCAGCCGCCCGACGATCGCGTCGATCTTGATGCCAAAGGACGGAACCGCGAAAGAATGGTTTACATCGGAACCGGTAACCAGAATCTGCACCACCTTGCCCACCGGCACCACCAGCGCGTTATCGGCAGCCAGCAGGTATTCGTCGCGGGTATAGCCCGCGGCCTCCAGCTCGGCGGCGACCTCGTCGGTCAGGCCAACCGCGCCCTGTCCGATCATAAAGCTGTCAAACCCGACACCGCTTTCGGGGTATTCATAGGACCAGTACCATTGGTTGCCGGTCACCTTGACGGTCAGGTCGGGATCGGGAATTTCCAGTTGTTTAAACAGGATCGGCAGCGAGAAAGAGCCTATAACGATCAGGATAACAATCGGAATGGCCGTCCAGGCAATCTCGATCAGCGAATTGTGGGTAAAGCGTGCCGGAGTCTTGTTGACCTTGCCATTATAGCGGATCATCACCCAGATCAGCAGCACCGTTACCAGAATAGTGATTGCGGTAATGATCGTCAGCACCATGCCGTCCAGCCATTGCTGATCATCCGCCAGAACCGTTGACGCCGGTTGAAACCCCATCGCGCCTGCCCCGGGTTTGCCGATCCGCTCGGCCCCTTCGATCAGGTTCTGTGCATAGACCGCGCCAGACAATGCCGCACCGGAAAAAACGCCCATTACCCCCTTGAAAAGGTGATTCATTCGCATATTTCAATCCCCATATTCTTGGCTTTTTGCCAGATTTTTTACAATCCACCGCGAATAGTGGAATTGCTGTTATTACATTTGAAAAGCACAAATAAAGCCAAATCACAAGTACATCTGTTCATTTTCAGGCCAATATTGTGAAATTCTTAGCGGTTAATTCCCCATAGCCCGTATCCGGGCCTCGCCACCCGCTTGATCCTGGTCAATTGGCGCCAAAAGGTTACAGAGTATGCAGGAAAGGCCAAATCAACCCTTTCCGACATGACCGGAGGTACGATGCTCAAATTCCTTTTGCCTTTGTTATTGCTTCCTATTGCCGCATCCGGTGGCGAAACGGCGGTTTCCCCCGATAGCAAATGGCTGGCCGTTGCCCATTCGGCGCAGCACGAGCTGGTGATTCTTTCGACACAGGACCAGCAGGTCGTGCGGGTATTCGACATTGCGGGCAAGGACGGGCAGCCATCAGGGATTGCCGGAGTCTATACCGACCCGACCCGTGACCAGTTCATGGTGGTGCTAAGCGACGCGCCCGAATACTGGCTGATCGCCACCGACCCGAACGCGCCACCGGTTTTCGAGGGGTTTGTGCATAACAACGAAAACGGCATGACCGAGGCGCTGGCCTCCTCCGAAGGGTTGTTTGCCCGCCGCCGGATTATCCTTTCCCTGCCGGTCAGCGCGGTTGAGTTCGCCCCTGATTACCGCACCATGACCGCGCAGCGCAGCCCGGGTTGCGCGGTGGTGATCAACCTGAATGTCAATCGTGAAATTGCGCTGGTCTCGGATCAGGCCGGTTGCAATCAGCAGCTTCGTTGACCATACTGCCCGGGCTTATCCCAACCTTTCGAGGCCGCAATGACCCAGGCAACCACCGCTTTTCGCCCGTTTGAAACCAGTCTCGACCGGGACAATGCCCTGCAAATCCTGCAAGACACCCTGACCGGAGGCCAGGACGGAGAGCTTTTTCTGGAACGCCGTCGCGCCGAATCGCTGATGTTCGATGACGGGCGGCTAAAGACCGCCAGCTATGATTCCTCGACCGGGTTCGGGCTGCGGGCGGTGAACGGCGAAACGGCGGCCTATGCGCACGCTTCCGAGATCTCCGAAACCGCGCTGAAACGTGCGGCGGAAACCGCACGGCTGGCGATTGGCGCCGGTGGCGGCAGTCTTGGCGAGGCACCACAAGCCACCAACCGGCGGCTTTATACCGATGCGGACCCGATCACCGATGCGGCGTTTGCGCTCAAGGTCGAAACCCTGCGCGAGATCGACGATTTCGCCCGCGGGCTGGATAAGCGGGTGGTGCAGGTCTCGGCCCATCTGTCGGCGAGCCTACAAGAAGTCGAAATTCTGCGCCCCGAAGGGCAGGTGCTGCGCGATGTGCGCCCGATGACGGTGCTGTTTGTCTCGGTGATTGTCGAAAAGGACGGGCGGCGCGAATCGGGCAGCCATGGCGGCGGCGGTCGCGACCGTATCAGCCTGCTGCTCGACCCGGCCCACTGGCAGGCCGCCACGCGCGAGGCCCTGCGCATCGCGCTGGTCAATCTGGAGGCGCAACACGCGCCCGCCGACGTGATGGACGTGGCGCTCGGGGCCGGCTGCCCCGTCACACTGATGCACGA
>JALXER010000214.1 GCA_027069385.1 Paracoccaceae bacterium | reverse complement strand
AAGGGGGGCCGCTTGCGGCTCCCCGCAGAGGCAGACGGCCCGGCTCAAACGGAAGTCGTTGACTGGCTTTAGCCAGGCAATGGCTGGAGTGCGGGAGCGCCCCTGTTTAAGATCACGCGGGTCAGGTGACGGCGGATTTTGTTTGGTACTCGGGGTTATCCCACAGGCGGTTATCCATAATTTCAGCTAAAATCGCCACCGCATCCAACACGTCTTTTTCGGTCGTATACAGCGGTGTAAACCCGAACCGCATGACATCCGGCGCGCGGAAATCTCCGATGACACCGCGTGCGATCAGGGCCTGCATCGCCGCATAGCCGTGTTCAAAGGCAAACGATACTTGCGAACCGCGCGCCAACGGGTCGCGCGGGCTGGCAAGGGTCAGGTCGGGGCAGGCAGCCTCGACCCGATCCACAAACAGGCTGGTCAGCTCTATCGAGCGCGCCCGCACCTCGGCCATCTCGACCAGATCCCAGATATCCAGCGCCGCCTCCAGCGATTTGAGCGCAATCACCGGCGGCGTTCCGACGCGCATTCGGGCGATGCCCGCATGCGCGCGATAGTCGAGGTCGAAATCGAACGGGGCCTCGTGGCCGAGCCAGCCCGATAGCGCCGGTTTGGCCACATCCGCATGACGCGGCGCCACATAGATAAACGCCGGTGATCCCGGCCCGCCATTGAGGTACTTATAGGTACAGCCCACCGCAAAATCGGCGTTACACCCCGACAGGTCAACCGGAATGGCACCGGCGCTGTGGGCCAGATCCCAGACCGTGATCGCTCCGTTGGCATGGGCAGCGCGGGTCAGCGAGGCCATATCGTGCAGCCGCCCCGTGCGGTAATCGACCTGTGTCAGCATCAAGACCGCGACAGTTTCATCTATCGCGCCAGCCACATCCTCGGGCGCGACGGTTTTTAGGGTATAGCCCTGTTTCAGCAGCCCGGTCAGGCCTTGCGCCATATAAAGATCAGAAGGGAAATTGCCGGTATCCGACAGGATCACCCGCCGCTCCGGCACCATTTCCAACCCCGCCGCCAGCGCTTGATAGACCTTGATCGACAGGGTATCGCCCAGGATCACATGATCCGGCTCGGCGCCGATCAGGCGGCCAACCCGGTTGCCCAGCCCTTTGAAATCCATCCAGCCCGCCGCGTTCCAGCCTTTGATCAGCAGATCGCCCCATTCATCGCGCATCATACCCGCCACCTTGTCCACCGCCGCCAGCGGCAGCGGGCCAAGGGAATTGCCGTCGAGGTAAATCAGCCCATCGGGCAGGTGGAACAGCTTGCGGGTCGCGTCAAAATCACTCGCCATAGGGGACCCAGATGTTTTTAACTGTGGTGGCGCGGCGCAGGTATTCGCGCCCCTGCCCTTGCGCACGGTCAAACCAGTTGCGCGGCTTGCCATTGCATACCCATGTGGACTTGAGGTTGCCGATACTGGCCTTTTCCACCATGGCAGAGCCGCTCGCCCCGCCCATATACCACATGGCCGCGACGTTATCATGCTCGGCCAGTGTCTTGGCCAGCAGGTCGCGCGCGCCGGTCACGATATTGACCACGCCGCCGGGCAGGTCCGAGGTATCGAACACCTGATACAGGGTGGTGGCCAGCAACGGCATGGTCTGGGACGGGATCGCCACCACCGCGTTGCCCATGGCAATAGCAGGCAGCACCAGCGACACGAACCCCAGCAGCGGCGCATCGTCGGAACAGGCAATGCCCATCACGCCATGCGGTTCGTTCATGGCGATGGTGACATGGCGCGACTGGGTTGAATGCACCGCCCCGTCATACTTATCAGCCCACGCAGCATAGTAAAACACCCGCCCCAGCGCGGTTTCGAACTCGGATTCAGGGTCTTTGACCCCCGCCTTGCCCAGCAGCGCCACGAACTCGGCCCGTCGCGCATCCAGATTTTCACCGATATAATACAAGACCTGCGCACGGTTATGACCGGTCGCCGCGCCCCATTTGGCAGCACCGGCGGCGGCCTCTACCGCGTTGCGAATGTCCTTGCGAGACCCCAGCCCCGCCTCGCCCATCACGCCCGCAGGGCCGGACACGCTGTAAACCTGCCCGCCATCGGGGCGCGCCTGTTTGCCGCCGATATACATCTTGGCGGTGCGATCAATGCCCGTTGCAACGGCGCTGTGCGGCGCGGTATCGGGGATAAACGCCACGTCCTTGACCGGTTTCAGCGCCTTTTCCCATGACGGAATCAGGTATTCATACATGCCCTCGCGCCCGCCTTCGCGCCCGAACCCGCTTTCGCGCACCCCGCCAAAACCGGCGGCGGCGTCAAACAGGTTGGTCGCGTTGATCCAGACGATCCCCGCCTTGACCTGCGCGCCCACATCCAGCGCCAGATTGATGTTTTCCGACCAGATCGACGCCGCCAGCCCATAGCGCGAGTTATTGGCCAAAGCCACGGCCTCGTCCACGGTGCGAAAGGTGGTGGACACCACCACGGGGCCGAAAATTTCCTCGTTCCAGAGGGTCGCGGCAGGGTCGGTTTCACAAAACAGACCGGGGCGGCAAAAGCTGCCCGCATTGGGCAGGCTGACATCGGCCTCGATCAACTCGCCGCCCTCGGATACCCCTTGGGCCACCAGTGCCTCGATGCGTTCGCGTTGCGTGTGGCTGACCACAGCGCCCATATCCATGGTCTTGTCCAGAGGGTCACCGACCCGCAGGGTCTGCATGCGCTTTTGCAGCTTTTTGAAAAAGCGCGGCGCGATGCCTTCTTGCACCAGAATGCGCGAACCGGCGCAGCAAACCTCGCCCTGATTGAACCAGATCGCATCCACCACGCCCTCGACCGCGCCGTCGATATCGGCATCCTCGAACACGATAAACGGAGACTTGCTGCCCAGTTCCAGTGACAGTTTTTTGCCCGAACCGGCGATTTGTTCGCGAATAATGCGGCCCACTTGGGTTGAACCGGTAAACGCCGCCTTGTCCACGCCCTTGTGACCGACCAGCGCCGCGCCGGTTTCGCCATTGCCCTGCACGATGTTGACCACACCGGCAGGCAGGCCGATTTCGACGCAGATCTCGGCAAAAGCCGCGGCGGTAAGCGGGGTCAGGTCGGCGGGTTTCAGCACCACCGTATTGCCCGCTGCCAGCGCCGGAGCCACCTTCCACGCCAGCATCAGCAGCGGGAAATTCCACGGAATCACCTGCCCGCAGACCCCGACCGGCTCGTAACCGGCAAATTCGTCGGCCAGCATCTCGGCCCAACCGGCGTGATGATAGAAATGCCGCGCCACCAGCGGGATGTCGATATCGCGGGTCTCTCGGATGGTTTTGCCGTTATCCATGCTTTCCAGCACCGCCAGAAAACGGCTGCGTTTTTGCACATGGCGGGCCAGCGCATACAGGTATTTGGCCCGCTGGTGTCCGGCCAGTTTCGACCACGGGCCAAAGGCCTTGCGCGCGGCCTTGACCGCCGCATCCACATCGCCCGCGCTGCCTTGCGGAATGGAGGCTATCACCGCGTCGGTGGCGGGGTTCAGTACCTTTATGTCCTTGCCCGGCTTGGTAAATTTGCCGCCGATGAAATGCCCGAACCCGCCCTTGTGGCTGTCGAGCCACGCCGTGACCTCTGCATTGCCTTCAACCGCCGGACCGTATTCCATGGTTTCCAAAATCCTTGTAATTTCGCTCATCTTTTCCCCCTCATGCCAGCGCGTGGCGGAAGCCGGCCGAATAACGACCGGTGACATGGTGTTCCAACTGCCGTTCGATATCGCCCAGCAGCGACGAGGCACCAAAGCGGAACAGGCCGGGTTGCATCCAAGTAGCGCCCAGTTCTTCCTTCATCAGAATCAGCCACGCCAGCGCATCCTTGGCCTTGGACACCCCGCCCGCCGGTTTGAACCCGACAATCTGGCCGGTCAGCTCGCCATAATCACGCAGCGCCCGCACCATGATCAGGCTGACCGGCAGGGTTGCATTAACGCTTTCTTTGCCCGTCGAGGTCTTGATGAAATCAGCCCCCGCCTGCATCGCCACCATCGAAGCGCGGTAAACGTTGCGCAGGGTGCGCAGGTTGCCGGTGGCCAGAATGGTTTTCAGATGGGCATCGCCGCAGGCCTCGCGCATGACGGAAATCTCGTCGTATAACGCGGCCCAGTTCTGGGTCAGCACATGTTCGCGGGTAATCACGATGTCGATCTCGCGCGCGCCCATATCGACGGCATAGCGGATCTCGGCAAGGCGCTGGGCCATCGGGGTCAGCCCCTCGGGGAACCCCGTCGCGACCGAGGCTACCGGTATGCCCGAACCGTCCAGCGCCTTGACCGCATGCGGTACCATGGTCGGATAAACGCACACCGCGCCGGTGGTCAGGTTTTCCACCCCTAGGGCGGCCTGAATATCGGCGCGTACCGGCTGGCGCGCCTTGGCGCAAAGGCGGCGCACCCGCCCCGCCGTATCATCGCCCGCCAGCGTGGTCAGGTCGATGCATTGCACCGCCCGCACCAGCCACGCCGCCTGATGGTTCTTTTTGACGGTTCGGCGCGTGGTCAGTTGCGCGGCGCGGCGCTCGGTCGCGGTTCTGTTGATTTTGGCGCCCTCGAACCAGTCGGTTTGCAGGGGCGCTCCGGTGTTGCGCGGATGCTGTTCAGACATGACTTTCCCGTGTAATAGATCGGTTCTTACTAGACCCAAGTTTTTCCGGCATTACAATAGCGCAATGGGCGAAGTTTTGTCCATATGGTAAAATTTCAAAGGAATGCTCATGTGGAATAATCGCTTTTCGCAACCCGGATACCTGTTTGGCACCGAACCGGCGCAGTTTTTAACCCGCCATAAGGAGTGGCTGAAACCCGGCCTGAGCGCGCTTGCCGTGGCCGATGGGGAGGGGCGCAACTCGGTCTATCTGGCCGGGCAAGGGTTGCGCGTTACGGCGATGGATTATTCCGATGTGGCCATTGCCAAGGCGAAAAAGCTGGCGGCTGATAAAGGCGTGTCGGTGGCGTTTAACCACGCGGATATCAGCCAGTGGGACTGGGTCGAAGCGCGGTTTGATCTGGTGGTGGCGGTGTTTATCCAGTTCACCGGCCCCGAGGCGCGCAAGGGGGTGTTCGACGGGATGAAACGCACCCTGAAACCCGGCGGTACGTTGATGTTGCATGGCTATACGCCCGAACAAATCGCCCACGGCACCGGTGGCCCGCGCGCGGTCGAGAACCTCTATACGCTGGAATTGCTGCAACAGGCGTTCGGGGATTTCGATATCCGAACCCTGAACGCCTATGAAACCGAGATTGACGAGGGTGCCGGCCATTCCGGCCGCTCGGCCCTGGTTGACCTGATCGCAACAAAGCCGGCATAGAAAGTCCTGTCGGGCCTCCGGTCTCTTCGGGGAGCCGCAAGCGGCCCCCCTCATCAACCGGGCATGGGGCAGGCCCCATGCGGGGGCGTTCACGCCCCCCTTGCCCGTAAACGGGCAATTCCCCCCTGAGAGTATTTATAGAAGAATGAAGTCTTTATCGCCTCACGCATGTGAC